>JAHDCK010000128.1 GCA_020629915.1 Saprospiraceae bacterium | reverse complement strand
ACTTTTACAATTTTTGTTTGCCCTTTTGCTTCCACTCTTACGAAGTACGTTCCACTTGAATGATTTGCTAAATCCATGATATTCAGAGATTGCACTCCGGAGGAAATAGTTAAAGTATTAGTATAAACTGTAGCTCCTAAAAGATTGGTAATTTGAATATTTACTTCCTGATTTAATTCAAAATTGAATTTTAATTGTATGGCCTCATTAAACGGATTGGGGAATACTTCAACCATTTCCTTGAATCCATCAAAGCGAATTTGTTTTACGGCGGAATATTCTGTTTGTCCTTCTTCATCCATCATTTTTAGGCGATAATAATTCATACCAACCAATGGTTCCTGATGAAGAAAGTTATAGTCAACAGGTTCTGTAGAGGTGCCGGAAGCATTGACCGAACCCACTTTTGCCCATTGTCTGGAGTTTTGAGAATGTTCTATTTCGAATACAACTGCATTTTTCTCTGATTCTGTTTTCCAATCCAGCAAGGCATTTCGCCCGGATTTTTTTACAGAAAAATAAGATAACTCAACGGGGAGCGGCACAGTATAAGTTATATCGATAAAAGGAGCATAACCATCTCCGGGAGCACCATAAGTATCATTCATGTACTTGGCCAGACCCGGATGCTCAACTGCCATAACTAGTTTGAAAGTTTCTGTTATGACTCCATTCGCATCTCTTTCTGTTTTAACTAGTCTTTCTTCAAAAACGAATCCCTCCTGCGGCAATTCAGGTTTACTTTCCTGAACTATTTCCTCTGTAAAAGTACCATCCGGGTTTGGTGTTTTTCTTTTTACAACATGGGTAAAAACAGGCTGATTTTTTCTATCGAGATCTTCCTGAGTAAATCCGGCAGTTCCGCTTCCGTCATAAAATCTAATATTTTCATTCGACCAATCTGCATAATCAAAATATAATCTAAACTGAGTTACTCCTGTTTTATTGAAATGAGCAAAAGCGCCTGCATCCACATCAATCCGAATGGCTTGTTTGTCTGCATCTCCATTCCCTACAAAGCATCCTACATTACTTGCATCAGCAGCTGCAGTTCCATCCGTAGACTCTAACAGGGAGGACCCTCCAAAAAATCCATTTTTTATATCCAAAACAGGACTTCTGTCATTATGAAGGAAGGGATTATCATCTTCTGAACTTCTAATAATATAAATACTGGCACCAGTTACAGTTGCGTCATCTGGCAATGAAGCAGTATTAAAAGATAAAATGGAGCGGTAATCATTATCCGGGCCGCCCCAGCAACAGGCGGGACCCTGATCTCCCATTCTAAGGCCACTTGTATTTATATTATTTGTTTCTATATCAACATAGCCATCTTTAGAGCCTCCTTCAGACCATGTGGTCAGGTAAAGCGGCTCGTCTTTCAATCCTCTAATATGGTCAAAAATGATTCGATCCATTTGATTTTTAGCTTTGTAAAAATATCCTCCTGCTGTCAAGTGGATTGGATCCGCTGGAGCATCAAACCATAATGGAATATCTACGAGTCTAAAATTACTCCGATCGGAGGGAACGGCAGAATTCCCGCCGGGAGAATAGCCGGGAGCTGGTCCGGGATAAGGGGTAGAACCGGGAGCTATATTGGGATAAAGGCCATCATCATAACCATAAATGTGATGCATCAGTCCCATGCTGTTATCAAAATGGATGCGGGGATTGGCATCGGCAATGGCTTGCCGTCTGGTTTCAATCATCATCATCATATTATTGATTTCAGCATCTGTAATTAGTTCTGTACCGTTAATATTTCCGTCACCATTGACATCATAACTTAGGTCTAAACGCTTTGGACAGGCATACTGGTCACAAAGATTGCAACAAATGCAGCCCGCCCAGCAAGTGGTTACATTTAAATTTGGATAATCATAATTACTTATCAATACTTCGATGTCTCCTCTTATTGCCAGAATTTCATCTATCAGATAAGTTACATCACTTTCGAGTTTGTCAAAAAAGGTGGTTTCATCTGAAAATCCACATCCTCTTGAAGCGAGAGTAGGATCGAGATCCATATTTTTATACCAACCGCAATCCGAGCGACCTGCAAGGACATCATTTCCACCCAGGCTAAAAACCACAAGTGTGATGGCAGGGTTAGCACTTAATTGGTTACGGACATTTTGAAGCCAGGAATAGGTAGTTTCATCTCTCCACTGTCTTGCCTCACTTCCGGAGACGGCGTAATAGGAAGCTGTGGGATCTCCTGGGTCTGAAAAAAGGGAAATTTCGTAGGATTCACTTCTGATTTTCTTATCGGAATGCCCATACGTTTTCATGGCTCGGTTGTGTACATTGTCATCAAACATATATTGCGCCCAACTGTCGCCCATCATAAGAAGGCGTTCATAGTTAGAACAATTTTGTGGTAATTGAGCCAATAGCCCTCCGGAAAAAACAAGAAGGGTGAGTAGAGTAAAAATTCTTGAAAGCATAGTTAGGTTTTTAAGTTTATGGATAAAGGTTTATGTAAGATACTGACTTTGACTTGGTTCACAAAAGAGAAATGACAGTTTTTGACAGTTTGCCTAAATTATCACATATCTACCCACCATTTTCTTTCTCCTAATCATCTAAGAGTAAAATTGTCCAGATGGAAATTGTAATTGTAAATTTTTAAATTAAAACAACTCAAAATATGTTTGGTAAAAAAAGTAAAAAGCGTTTACCCGAAATCGGAGCGGGTTCTATGGCAGATATTGCCTTTTTGTTATTGATTTTTTTTCTGGTTACCACAACGGTTGTCATAGATAAAGGGATAAAAGTTGTGCTTCCCCCATTTTGTGAAGATTGTCCGACGCCACCCGTAAATGATAGAAATGTTTTTAATATAAAAGTGAATGGTAATGATGAAGTTTTGATTGAAAATGAAATCAGCCAGGTAGGAGAGATAAGAAAAAGAATGAAAACTTTTATATTAAATCCGGATAATTTATCAACACTAGCTGTGCGATCGAATTCAGCTGTAATTTCCCTGCAAAATGACAGGGCTACTTCCTACGATCAATACATTCAGGTGTACAATGAAATCAAGGCGGCTTATAATGAATTGTGGGAGGAAGAAGCACAGAAACAATTTTTCCGCTCCTATAAAGATTTAAAACTTTCGCAAAAACAACAAGTCCGAAAAAAAATTCCAATGGCTATTTCGGAAGCGGAACCCTTTGATTTATCTATGAATTAATAATTTTATTTAAAATATAAAAATTACTGTTATGAATAAATTTAGAAAAAATACCCGAAAAGGAAATCCTGAAGTTTCGACTGCATCTCTTCCAGATATTATTTTTATATTATTATTTTTCTTTATGGTGGTGACTGTGCTGAGGCAAAATGATGTCAAGGTGAATTTTAAACTACCGGAAGCCTCCCAGTTAGACAAGCTTGATAAAGAAGATAAAATAACTATTTATATAGGAAAATCTAAGTTTTCAAATAGTGATAAACCAGTCATTCAAATCAATGATGCTTTTGCTGAGGTTTCAGATATTTATCCTTTTTTGAAAATGACTTCCGGTGGGTTACCTAATAAACTCAATACTGTTTTAAAGGTGGATTCAGAGGTGACGATGGGCATTATTTCAGATGTCAAAACTGAAATTCGTAAAGCAGATCAACTCCGTATCAGCTATGCAACAATGACAAAGAATTTGTAGAGATTCTTTCATATAAATTATTTTTCTTTTTTTGAAAATATTTCATCCACGTCAAACTGAAACCCAATTTGAGCAGTTATCGGACTGATGCCTCCGTAGGGAGCAGAAGATAGGGCACAGGAATAAAAAATTTTGCCCCAGGCATTTCCTGTCTCTAGCCGAAAGCAAAACTCTTGTATATAAAAAGGGTTATTTCGAACAAGGCCCCTTACATGAGCATTATCCTCATCTGTGACATTATTGATCAGTGTAGCCTCGTAATAATGAAGGTAAGTCATCCGTGGAGCTACAGAAATCCGAAGGCGTTCTTCTAAATTAATGTGGAATGCCGGTTGAAGAAAAACCTTGTGAAAGGACATTTCCGAGAGGCCGCCGCTTTGATAAAAATTAAATACCTTGCCCTGACCATACCCCAGATAACTATCAAAAAGTACCTGAACGGGTAGGTCGTCCGACTTTCCAAAAGCCTTGTTAAGCGAACCATAATAACCAATTGCCCCTTCGGCAATATAGCCTCTGCCGGAACCCAAATTACCCAGACTTTCTTTGCTCTGCTCTCGCTGGTGGAAAAAACTTCCTTGTATGCCCAGATGATTTACAGGGCTATATCCGGCTGTGGCAGAATAGCGCATTTTGGTGCGGGAGGAAGATACAGTTCCCATCCAGCCACCTTCTGCTTTTATATCTCCCTTGTGATCCAACCCCAACAAGGGGCCCTGATTAGGGGCATAATAATAGTGAACGCATGAAGGGAAAAATGATATTATTATAATACAATAAATATAGAATAAGTAATTTTTCATTTTAATTTGGTTTGTTTTTTAGTTTTTTAATTATATTATCAATGTCTATCGTATGGTGCGATTTGTAGGTTGCGTGTTGGTAACTAGTAAATAAAAAAAGAAAATATATAAAAAATGTTTTTTCATTTAGAGGTGTCTGGCTTTTTGCTTAGAAGTGTAAAAATATTATCTATATTAAAATTTAATCCAAATTGGGAAGAAAGGGATTCTGAAACGGTCTCATTAAATCCGTTATAATATGAAGCTCCTAGATATATCCTACACCAGGGAAGGCCAAATTCTACCCGGAATATCAATTCGGGAATCAGGTAGGGATTGGATTGGCTTAAATTTGTAATTTGGCTTAGAAAATTCCTGGGGATGTTAAACAAAATTAGAGCGTCCTGATATGACATATAATTTAATTTCAATCCCCAGGTAAGATGCCCGCGATTATTTTTAGAAAACAAGTGAAGATTCGTTTGAAAATATAAATTGTTATAATTTAAATATATTTCTCCCGTTTTCAATTCATTGGGAAAAAAATAACTCAATCTTCCATTGGAATAACCTATTAAAAAATCAAACATATTGAGCTTGCTATTTTGATCGTAAGGCAAATAGTACCCCGCTGCAATATCCCAGGTTCGATGTTTATCAGTTCTGAATACTGTTAATACTTCATTACTTATGTCAAAATTTCCTTGTAGCACCCAATTTTTGAATGGACTCCATCCGCCAGACAGATAGAGTTTTTCCAGAGGTTTATTGATCTGCCTTATTCCTGCAGCAATCTCTACGCCGCCCTGATTAGCAATAGCTAAAGCGTTCACTGAACTTCCAAAATAAAAAGATTGGCTATTTATATTATTACTAAATATAAGAATAAATAGTGAAAATATAAAAAATCTTATATAATTGTTTGGTATCAATAGATTGTTTTGTTTAAGTTTCCGGTATTTTTATGACTGATTTAATAGTTAGGACTTTGGTTGAGGAAGTTCCGTCTAAGCATGGTGTAATATAAGATTTATTTTATTATTTAGATTTTTTGAATGCCTGACCCATTTCATGCAAGTCAAAATTGAGCCCGATTTGCCCTCCATAGGGGCCATAATTTAAATATTGAAACGTTCGGACGGTGAGTGTACCAAAAACTTTCATCCAGTTAAAGCCATAATTTATTTTTAATGAAAACTCCATGAAAAAGAAGGGATTTTCTCTCGATAAATTTTCCAACAAATCAATATAAAAATTGGGAGGATCTCCCAATATGGTCACATTAGAAAATCTCAAATAAGTAATCCTGTTGGTGAAAGTAACCTTTACTCGCTTGGAACGAATAACATGAAATCCGGTTTGCCCGAATATTTTATAATAGCTATATTTGGAAAAGCCAAATGAATCAAACTTATCTAATGCCTGGCTGTATAATCCACCAAAATAAATGTCATATATTTGAAAATCTACATCGCTTTTGCTGGATTTTCTTCGGTGGTAATAACCTATCGATAACTCCCCGCTGTTTTCAATGCTGCCCTCGTATGCGAAAAAGTTAGTTTTGAAAATTCTTTGATAATTTGCCTGAACACCGATATGTTCTTTAGGACTAAATCCTGCATTTATGCGATAACCCAATTTTCTGGATGTATTGAGAACCGGAGCAATGTCAACTTGGAGATCATACTGATGTCCCAGTTCGATGAGAGTGGGGTGATGTGCAGAATAAAATTGGGCGTTTAAAGATAAAGTAAAAAAAACTAGAAAAAAGAATACTAAATATCTGTATTTAAAATGCAGGTCTGCCTTTTTTTTATATTTTAAGTTTTTCACTGGTGTTTTATTATAATTAAATAGAACATATTTTTATTGCTTCTTTTTAAAAAGCTGAGCGATTTCATGACCGTCCAGGTTTATGCCAAACTGTATTGATCCCACGGTATTAACATTCTCGTTTAGCGTTCTTCCGGAGAGGACACAAAAAAACTTAAACCACCTTAAACCATAATGAGCCTTAATTGTCAGTTCTAAAAACCAGAAAGGATTGGTGGCACTTATTTTTTGCAGTTGGCTGACATAAAACTCTGATCGGTCTCCTAGAATTTCTACCTCAGAAAAATCCAGGTAGGTAACCCGGTTGGTAAAGGATAATTTCCCGTTTTTCCCAATGATATGATAGCCTAACTGACAAAATCCTTTGTAGTAGGAATATTTTGAATGACCATAAGGAAGAAACCTGTCTTCGACCTTGCTCATCATTCCACCCAAATAGGCATCAAACATATAGTCGTGGATTAAACTGTTCTTTGATGGCCATTTGTGGTAAAATCCGCTTGAGATTTCTATACTTTCCTCAAGGCTTCCATCAGGAACTGAATTAAAATAACCCATTCTTTTTTTGATGCGTTGGTACGTGGATTGGATGCCTAATCGGTTTACCGGACTATAGCCGGCATTTATTCTCATTCCCGGATTGTAAAAAATACTGCCCTGTGAAGGGATAAGAAAATCAATTTGCATATCGTGCTTATGCGCTAATTCTACCAAACTACTGTGGTAAGAAGAGTAGAACTGACAATGACTTTCCAGACACAAAAAAACAAGAAAGGTTACTAAAAAAGATTTGAGGAAAAAAAACAACCTGCTCCAGGAAAAATGAAGCAGGTTGTTTTTTATTATATGTTTATAATTAGAAAGGATCACTGTATTTCTCAGCAGTCAAAATTGTTTCATCCGTTGTAGTATTCAGGAAGGCAATTAAATCTGATTTTTCCTGAGCAGAAAAATTAAATCCGCCATCATTAACAACATTTCGCAACTCTGAACTTAGATTGGGGTGATTTTGAATCCCGGAGCTGTAGTGTTCAATTACTTCCTCCAAAGTCTCAAAACGCCCATCGTGCATATAAGGCCCGGTGGCTGCAATATTTCTTAAAGTTGGTACTTTAAACATTCCGTTATCATAACTTTGGGAAGATAATTCACCTAATCCTTTGTCGGTGTATTCCAAATCAAGGCCATTATTTTCCGCTAGTCGAATCGGGCGACCGAATGCCTCAGAGTGACAGGAAGCACAATTGCTAAGATAAATTGCTTTTCCTCTGTTTTCTTCGGGTGAAAACTGAGACCAGTTATCTTGAAGAGCTTCTGATACATTCCAAACCCCATCGGCATTTTTAGATAGAACATCATCAAACTTTGAATCGACACTACCAATACTATTGACAAACTCAGCAAGTGCCATAGCTATGTACTCGTTGGAAATTTGGGTGTTTTCACCAAAAGCATATTTAAACAATGGCTCATAATAAGGTTGCTCCGCCACATTTCTGGTCAAATCATGGGGATTCATACCCATTTCGGTACTTTCAAAAAGAGCTTTTAATACCTGATCTTCGGCAGTTTGCGCACTATTATCCCAAAGAAACGGGATACCTCCCTGTCCGTAATATTCCTGAAAATTCAGGACAGAGCTCAATGCAATGGAATTTCTCTGGGTTTGAAGGTTTTCAACTCCATCGCTAAAGGCCTTATCATCAGAAAATCCAAGCGATTGAATATGGCAGGAAGCACAAGAAATGGTTCCATCTTTTGATAAATTTTTATCGTAAAATAAAACTCGACCCAACGTTGCCCGATTGTTATTAAAGGTTCCGTTTGGTCTGAAATAATAGGATGGAAAATCAATGGTATAATCAACCGGCTCATTGGGCAAATCCAGGTGCTGGCTTATTACAGCATAATCTTCATCCGTATAACCCTTTACCTCAATATCAAAAGGTTTATCTCCGCAACTGTTAAAAACAATTGCAAAAAATCCCAAAAACAGGGAAGCGAAGATGGTATTTTTCATATTATGTTTTTTTGTAATAAAAAAATATTTAATCAATATAAGACAATTCCGTGACATTTGAGGAATCGGAAAGGAAACTTTAACATTTTCTTAAAATTTTACTTTCTTTGAGAGAGCCTCAAAATTTTGACCAATTTTTAAAAACAAAACATGAAAAGAAATTATCTATTGCTGTTTATCCTGTTTTTAACTTCTACTTGCCAACAGCCGACAAAATCAGATTCCTCCAGACAAGAAAAAGTGGATTGGGGCAAACAGGTTTTTTATCAAATTTTCCCGGAGCGGTTTCACAATGGAGATACTTCTAATGATCCCAAACCGGAGGACATCACAGGTGGCTGGCCGTTTTTATATTTTAATAAAAATCAAACAAATAATTATATTAAAAACTGGCAGCCTCATCCCTGGACTTCGGATTGGTATGAACTCCAACCCTGGGAAACCAATGTGGCCTGGCATGAAATCTTTGATTGGGCAAAACCAACAGATCCCACAGCAAAATGGTACGCTCAAATGCGCCGCTACGGGGGAGATATTCAGGGCATTATTGACAAATTAGATTACCTCAATGACCTGGGGGTGACGGCTCTTTATTTGAATCCCGTTTTTGAATCGCCTTCCTTGCATAAATACGATGCAAAATTATACCGGCATATTGATAAAAACTTTGGGCCTGACCCGGAAGGCGATAAAGCAATATGGGAAGCAGAAGACCCCGCTGATCCAAAAACCTGGAAATGGACAAGTGCAGATAAATTATTTTTAAAATTAATTAAAGAATGTCATATTAGAAATATGCGCATTATTATTGATGGGGTCTTCAATCATACGGGAACAAATTTTTGGGCTTTTGAGGATATTGTAAAAAAACAACAAAATTCTAAATATAAAAACTGGTATCATATAAAAACCTTTGATGATCCTAATACGCCTGAAAATGAGTTTGACTACGATGGTTGGATTGGCGTAAAAGAATTGCCTGAAATCAAGGAGGATGAAAATGGAATTGTATCCGGCCCAAAAGAACATATACATGAAATAGTAAAACGATGGATGGACCCCAATGGCGATGGGGATCCCTCGGATGGCATTGACGGCTGGCGACTGGACGTAGCAGAAATGGTCGATATGGAATTTTGGAAAACCTTCCGGGCCTGGTGCCGGGGCATCAATCCCAACTGCTACCTCACCGGGGAGGTCTGGTGGCACGACTATCCAAAAAATGAAATGTACAACGCCCGTCCCTGGTTGGATGAAGCATTTGATGGCGTGATGAATTACAGAACGGGAAGAGCGATCAAGCATTGGGTGATTGATGAAAAAACAAAAGTGCCAACGCAGGGATTTGTAGATAGTTTGAAAAATATATATAATGATTATACCTGGGAACAAGTGCTAACCTGCCAAAACCTGATGGACAGTCACGATGTGGATCGGGTCGCTTCTCAAATTGTCAATCCGGATCGCTGGATGGATCACGAAGCAGATATATATGCAAAATCCGATTATAATATTCATGCTCCTGATTCCCTCGGCTGGGAAAAACTAAAATTGATAATTGCTATTCAAATGTCCTTGCCTGGTGCCCCGATGATCTACTACGGAACGGAAGCCGGAATGTGGGGAGGAGATGATCCGGATTGTCGAAAACCAATGGTTTGGGAAGGGAAGAAATATCAGGAGGAAAGGATTCATCCAAGAGGAGAGAAGAAGCAGGTGGACAAAGTGTTTTTTAGAAAAGATTTATATGAATATTATAAAAAATGGATTGCTGCAAGGAAAAAATATCCCTCGTTGGCAGTTGGAGATATTGAATTTATTCAAATAAATAAGAATAACACACTTGTGTTTAAAAGAAAATATAAAGGAAGAAAAGTATATGTTTTAATTAATAACAATCCTGATCCTGTGGAATTTGATATATCTTTTTTACCAAAAGATAATTCGTATTTGGATGGAATCACGAGGGAGCACCCGCGGCATTTTAAAATATCCATTCCCGGGATGCGCGTGAAAATTCTCGCACCAATGCATTATTAAATGGGTTGATTCAACAACAGTTTTGATTTTATGAGAATCCTCATTAATTTCGCTTCCTTTTTTATTTTACAAAAATGAACCAAATCAATCGCGTCATATTAATCGTCATGGATAGTGTTGGCATCGGGGAGTTACCCGATGCGCATCTCTATGGGGATGAGGGAAGTAATACACTAGGGAATATTGCCAAGCATTATCCTGGCTTAAAATTACCTAATTTTACTCGTCTGGGACTTGGAAATATCGATCCCGAAAATGCCTTACCTAAAACCGAAACACCACTTGCGGCCTACGGAAAAGCCATCGAGCAATCCGCCGGAAAAGATACGACAACCGGCCACTGGGAAATTTCAGGACTGATTTTAAAACAGCCATTCCCTACTTTCCCCGATGGATTTCCCTTGGATTTTATGGAAAAATTCGAAGAGGAAATTGGGACAAAAACCCTGGGAAATTATTCTGCTTCCGGGACGGTCATCATCAACGAGCTGGGAGAAAAGCACCTGGAAACGAAACAGCCTATCGTTTACACTTCTGCTGACAGTGTTTTCCAAATTGCTATGCACGAGGATATTTTTCCCATTGAAAAACAACACGAAATTTGCCAGACTGCCCGGGATATGTTGCAGGGAGATTTGGCGGTTGGTCGGGTGATTGCGCGGCCGTTTCTGGGAACAGTTGGAAATTTTCAGCGCACCAGTCGCCGGAAAGATTTTTCACTGGCTCCACCGGATAATCTGTTGACAGCCATTCAAAATGCAGGGAAGGAAGTTATTTCAATTGGTAAAATTGTAGATATATTTTCTGGTAAAGGCATCACTCGTTATACAAAAACGGCCAATAACCTCGAAGGTGTAAACCAGACAATTGAAGAAATGAAAAAACCTTCTTCCGGTTTGATTTTTACAAATTTGGTAGATTTTGATATGTTGTTCGGGCATCGTCGGGATGTGGAAGGTTATGCTAAATGTTTGATGGAATTGGATGATAAATTACCTGAAATTTTGGAAGCGATGCGTGAAGATGATTTATTAATTTTGACGGCGGATCACGGCAATGATCCAACTGCGCCTGGAACAGATCATACGCGCGAGTACATTCCGATTTTAAATATTGGTGAAAATATTTTGGGTGGAAATCAACTGGGCGTGAGAAATTCCTTTGCGGATATTGCGGCTACGATTGCAGAAAGTTTGAATATTAATTATTCTAATG
>JAHDCK010000127.1 GCA_020629915.1 Saprospiraceae bacterium | reverse complement strand
AGGATCTAAAGTTGCTATAGAAAAAACCACCGGCAAGGCCAAACCCACCATATTAATAGAACCGATTTCTTTACATCCATTGCCATCTGTCACAGTGACTTCATGGTAGCCTTCATCCAAATTTATTGCAGTTCCAGTAGACTCATTATTATCCCACAAAAAAGAATAGGGCCCAACTCCTCCGGAGTAAAATGCCGTTGCAAAACCGGAAAATGTGCCCTCACAGAAATCACCATCCTGAACAACAGTCACCTCAAGATCAGAAATAAAAATCTCCACACTATCTACTCCACAAACAGTCATTCCATCCATAATAGTCATATAATACATTCCATCATTCACCCCGACAGCAGCATTTGGGATAACCGGATTTTGATCGGTGGAAGTAAATGCTCCCGGCCCCGCCCAGGTATAAGTCACACCCGGCGTATTGTTTAAATCAATGCCTTGAAGTTCTATATCATCTCCCGGGCATACACCTGTATTAACAGCAGTAGCCACCGGCACACATTGTGCACTCAAGTACCCGGTCAAAAGAAGAAGTAATAAGCAAAGTCCTGTAGTCTGTAATTTTCTCATATCGTATCTTTTTTGGCTCTAAATGATTTCATTTGGTTGTAGTTTGAGATATGTTCAATTTTTTTTCAGACAAAAAACCCAGCTTGTTGCTGGTGTCAGGTGGGACACCTGACACGAAACCTCTTTTCCCGTCAGGTGTCCCACCTGACGGTTTCAGGGCAATCATCTTTTTTGACCAAATGAAATCATTTAGAGCCTCTTTTTTGTGGTTTGTTCTTATTTTTTATAAAGATACGGGGCGCATTTCTTCAAAAAAAGTATTTTTTTCGGCATTTATAGCGGTTTTATTTTATCAGAATGCCTGTAAAATGGCTTTTTTAGTTAGTTTTAGTAAAATTTTATAGAGAAATTTCAAAATGAGAAAATCAAAATTAATTGCCCTTTTAAGGGATTTGAACACCAGAGAGCGCACCAAATTCAGGGAAATGGTTTTTTCTCCCTTTTTTAATAAAAATAAAAAAGTCCAGAAACTAACGGATTATATCCTGCGCTACGCTCCTGACTTCGAGGATGCGGCCCTTGAAAAAGCCAAAGCGCACAAACGCATCTTCCCCAGACAGCCTTTTAAGGAATTGTCTTTTAACAATATCCTTTCCGATATTTTACATTTATTATACCATTTTTTATCTTATAAAAATTTCTCAAATAAAGAAAGACTACAAAGCAATTTCCTGATAGAACAACTCCTGGATCGCGACCTGGATAAGCACTTCGATATGAACAACAAAAAGGCCAATGGTTTATATCAAAAAGAAACCATTAGAAGTTTTAAATATTACCACGATTTATATTCTTTCAAAGACATTCAGGATCGGCATTTTATCACTTTAGGGAAAAGAATATACGATTCCGGCCTTCAAACCAAGAGCGATGCTCTGGACATTTACTACTTTATCAACAAGCTCCGCATCGCCTGCGACATGGCCAGCCGCAATACGGTTATCAAAGCCAACTACACTTGTCATTTTCTGGATGAAATTCGGGATTATATAAATACTCACCCGGAGCATACGAAAGACATTGCTGTGATTCGTATATATTTAAAAACCCTGGAAATGCTTGAAAATCAGGAGGAAGAAAAATATTATATGGAACTCAAGGTGATTCTCGCCGAAAATCTTTCGCTTTTTCCCCAGGAGGAATTGCGCATCCTTTATGATTATATTAGAAATTTTTGTATTAAAAAAATCAACCAGGGTGTCATTAAATATTACCGGGAGATTCTGGATGTTTACAAAATTATATTATACAATAAAATCATTTTTAAAAACAATTACCTCACCCAATGGGATTATAAAAACATCGTCACCGTCGGCATCCGCTTACAGGAATACGATTGGACCAAGCAATTCATCAAGGACTACAAAAATAGTCTCCTACCCAGAGAACAAAATAACGCCTATGCCTACAACATGGCAATCCTGAATTACGCCCAAAACAATTTTCAGGAAGCGATCTTTCTTTTGCAAAATATAGAATTTACAGATATGTCTTATCACCTCGGCGCAAAATCCATCCAACTACAATCCTACTACGAGCTGGGCGAGTCCGAGGCGTTTCATTTCCTCACCGATGCTTTCAAAGCTTACCTCATGCGCAACCGCAAATTATCCGATTATCGAAAGTTGACGTATTTTAATTTTATTAAAATTGTAAAAAAAGTATTCCAACTCAAAGACGCCCAGGCCATCCTCTCTGATAAAGCTTTCCAAACCAAAAAGAAAAAAGTGAAAGCCCTGGTGGACAATACCAAGCCATTGCCAAACACGCCCTGGCTCTATCAAAAACTGAAGGAGATGTAGCAAATGCTTCATCGTTTTGACAATCATCCCTTTTCGCCTCAAGTGTCTCCAAATAAAAACGAAAAGACTGGCGGAGGCTGCGCCTCCGCCGAAAATAAATCGTACGCGTTGCTGGTGTCAGGTGTTTCACCTGACCCGAAAAAAGTTAAGACAAAAAATCAAACAACCCGCTCCATTTTTCTGTTGTTACTTTTACAATTATCGTATCTTTGCCACACCCCAAAATGGTTCACTTTTAAAAATAACCGAACATGCAAAATTCATCCATGCCCGGAAAATTTGAAAACAGACACATTGGCCCAAGCGAAGGAGAACTCCGGGAAATGTTGGCTACTATAAAAGCCGATTCACTGGAAACCCTGATGACCGAAACCATCCCGGATACCATCCGCTACCCGGAACGACTGGCTCTCCCTGAAGCCCTTTCCGAATACGAATACCTGCGTATGCTCAAAGGCATCGCCGCCAAAAATAAAGTCTATCGCTCTTACATTGGTTTGGGTTATTACAATACGATAACGCCTTCCGTTATCCTTAGAAATATTTTTGAAAATCCAGGCTGGTACACGCAGTACACGCCTTACCAGGCAGAAATCTCTCAGGGGCGACTCGAAGCTTTGCTCAATTTCCAAACGATGGTGAGCGACCTTACCGGGCTGCCTATTGCGAATGCTTCCCTGCTGGATGAAGGCACGGCTGCAGCAGAAGCGATGGCCATGTTCTATAGTTCTAAAAATAAACGCAACAAGGGAGAAGCCATCAATCAGTTCCTTGTTTCCGATAAAATTTTTCCTCAAACGCTGGACGTTTTAAAAACCAGAGCGATCCCATTGGGGATAGAATTAGTGGTGAGCGACTGGAAAGATTTTAATTTTACAGATAAGACATTTGGTATTTTATTGCAATATCCGGATGCAGAGGGTTGTGTGGAAGACTATTCTGATTTGGTCAAACGTGCTAAGGAAAAAGAAGTTTTCACAACGGTCGCTGCGGATATCTTGAGCCTGGCTCTGCTCACACCTCCGGGCGAATGGGGCGCAGATGCCGTAGTTGGAAATACCCAGCGCATGGGCGTGCCTTTAGGTTACGGCGGGCCTCATGCCGCCTTCTTCGCTACGACTGAAAAATTCACCCGCCTGATCCCCGGACGTATCATTGGCCTGTCCGTGGATGCCCAGGGAAATCCCACCCTGCGCATGGCACTCCAAACCAGGGAGCAACACATCCGCCGGGAAAAAGCTACTTCCAATATTTGCACGGCGCAGGCATTACTGGCGATCATGGCCGGAGCCTATGCTGTGTATCACGGGCCGGATGGAATCAAAGCTATCGCCGAAAAAATACACGGGCAAACGGCAGCTTTAGCCGAGGCACTTTCTTCTTTGAATTATAATATTTCCCATGCTTCTTATTTTGATACCATTCATATTAAAATAGAAGAAAATTTAATTCAAACTATAAAAGAAAACGCACTTTCCTCACAACTGAATTTTTATTATAATAAAAATTCAGTTCAAATTTCGCTTGATGAGACGACAAGCATTAGTGATTTAAATGATATTATAAAAATATTTGCGACTGCAAAAGAAGCAACTCCACCAGAAATTAAAAGTGCTGTTGCCAGTATTCCATCCCAACTAAAACGCAACTCCGAATACCTCACACATCCCATCTTCAACCAGTTCCATTCGGAGACTCAAATGATGCGTTATTTAAAGCGATTGGAAAATAAAGATTTGTCTTTAATGCATTCCATGATTCCGCTGGGTTCCTGCACGATGAAACTCAATGCTGCCTCCGAACTCATTCCGGTGAGCTGGCCGGAGTTTGGACAAATGCACCCCTTCGTCCCAGCAGATCAAGCTGAAGGATACGCACAAATTTTTAAAGAATTAGAAGAATACCTATGTGTCTGCACTGGATTTGATGCTTGTTCCTTGCAACCCAACTCCGGGGCACAAGGGGAATATGCCGGTCTGCTAACCATCCGTGCCTACCACGAGGCCAACGGTAATCCGCATAGAAATATCGTTTTGATTCCCTCTTCCGCCCACGGAACTAATCCCGCTAGTGCGGTCATGGTCGGCATGAAAGTCGTCGTGGTTAAATGTGATGACAAAGGAAATATAGATTTAGATCACTTAAAAGAAAAAGCCATAGAACACAGCGACAACCTCGCTGCGCTGATGGTGACTTATCCTTCAACGCATGGCGTTTTTGAAACGCATATCAAGGAAGTTTGTGCGACCATCCACGAGCATGGTGGAAAAGTATATATGGACGGCGCAAATATGAATGCGCAGGTTGGTTTTACCAGTCCGGCGATGATTGGAGCGGATGTCTGCCACCTGAACCTGCATAAAACTTTTGCCATCCCGCACGGTGGCGGTGGCCCCGGCATGGGTCCGATTTGCGTCAACGAAAGCCTTGCGCCTTTCCTCCCCGGACACGTTCTAACTAAAACCGGAGGAGCAAAAGGCATCCCGGCCGTATCGGCTGCACCCTGGGGTTCTGCTAGTATCTTGTTGATTTCTTATGGTTATATTAGAATGTTGGGTGCAAGGGGCGTTGCCAATTCCACCCGCTACGCTATTTTAAATGCCAACTATATTAAGGCGCGTCTGGAAGAGCAATACGATGTTTTATACACGGGCGAACACGGACGAGCGGCCCACGAATTGATTCTGGATTTGCGGCCGTTCAAAGCGTTGGTTAGTGCAGAGGATGTGGCCAAGCGATTGATGGATTATGGTTTTCATGCGCCGACGCTTTCCTTTCCGGTGGCTGGAACGATCATGATAGAACCGACGGAGAGTGAGAGCAAGGAAGAGCTGGATCGTTTTTGTGAAGCGATGATTCAAATTAGAAAAGAAATTGATGAGATCGCTACGGGGGAAGCAGACGCTAAAAATAATGTCCTGCACAATGCACCGCATCCATTACATTTAATTACATCTGATAATTGGGATTTTCCTTATTCCAGGGAGAAGGCAGCTTATCCTTTACCCTTTGTTAGATCGTATAAGTTTTGGGTCAATGTCAGTCGGGTGAATAATGCGAGCGGGGATCGGAATTTGATTTGTACTTGTCCGCCGATTGAGTCTTACGAGACGGTATAGTTTTTATTTTATAAAAACACCTTACTTTGTCAAAGAACCTAAAAAAAAGAGGCGACTTCCTCACGGAAGCCGCCCCAAGCCTTCTCAGCCTTTTTGTTTTTGAATTTATCTTTTTATAATGCGTTTTACAATTAAAGCATTTGAACTTTCTGTATGATATTTTACTATATAAACCCCGACAGCTAACTGCTCTAATCCCACCTGATTATTTCCTTTCTGAACGGACTGAGTTAGAACGACGGTTCCGTTGATATTGATAACTTCTATTACACCAGAATCATCAACAGTGATATTAATAAGATCCGTAGCCGGGTTGGGAAACATCTGGATAGTAGCCTCATCATTTCCGGTTTTTACAGATACAACATCTGAATATTCATAAGTCCCATCTGTATTGGTTACTTTGAGTTGGTAGTATATGGTCGTACCCACCCGAATGTCTTCATCAGTAGCATAATAAGTCATTACTTCATAAGAATCTTCTATGCTTTCTTTCGTCCAGAAAACTTCAAAATTTTCTCTGTCATAAGAACGCATCAACTCATATTTACTCACATCCATTTCCATTGCTGTTGTCCAGGTCAAATTCACGACCTGAATTTCTGCATCATAGACACCATTAAAGGAAAGTAATTCAATAGGAAGAATAACTTTGGTAACATAGTCCTCAACCTCTCCGTCAGCAGCACCGCCTTCCCACAATTCGTATCCGCCACTTCTTGCACTTAGGTCTTCTGTCGTTATTCTAAAACGAATCATAACCACACTACTAGGTGTCCCGACTGGAGGAGTGACACATACATTTACAGAAGTAGCACCATTTGGAACAGTATCGATGACTATTTCGTTGGCATCTCCAAAATCACCGTCACCATTCCAGTCAAAGAAGGAATAGAAGTAAGCATCCTGCCCGGTATTATTATTTACTGTTACATCAAAACAGGTCTCTTGTCCAGCCGTGTAAGAGGCTCCTGAATACCCATCTTCATCATCAATTCCATCCTGATCATCACCTGTTGCAAAGGTTGTTTGTTGACCATCTGCATCTATATCTACAATTTTTCCAATGGTTAAATCCGGGTCAATAATATGGTAAGCTCCATCACTATCCAATGTGGTTTCTGTATTTCCGGCACCTGTTCCGGCACCTGAATCTGCGTGGTCCCCAAAATCTGGATACCCAGGATAAACTTCTACATCACCAATAAATCGCTTATCTTGGTTTGTTGTAGTATTATCCAAATCAACCAGATAACTTGAAGGAACATTACTTCCTGCTGCTCCATTTTTATCCTGAAACTGTAAGCCGTAAACGGTTCCACCGTTGAGATAATCTCCCATTAGCACTACCGCATCTTCAAAATTATTCCCCCCATCATTCACACCATAGTTATTAAAACCAAAATCAACCCCACCTGAGTTATTATATCCGTTAAAATGAGCACCTGCCCAGTATTCTCTGTCCTGAGACCAGGATCTTGTACTTCCGCCCAATTTTACAGTTGCTGAATTATGGGCACTTCTGGCTACTTCCTCATCCCGAAACCGCATAGACATAAAGCCCAACAACATTTCCGTTCCGGCATGTGAAAAAGTAATATCTGCACAATAAGCATCCTTTGTAGAATTGGAGAATCCTCCAACTACATTAACTTCAAATTCAGGAGCCCCAATTGGCCCTCCGGTTGTTGCATCAACAGCTATTGAATAAATATTTGTTTTATAAGTTCCAATTGCAGTAGTTGTATCGGGTAAAGCATAATACAATCTCTTCTCAACAGCATTGTACCCCACTCCAAATACTCTGCGCACTTCCTGAGTAAATACCTTACTATTATCATCGGCAATGGGTGTTGGCAAAGATGCTCCCGGATCAAAGGTAAGTGCCGCTTGCACCCCTCCTCCGTCAACATCCATTACATATATTTTTCCGTCATCAAACCCAGAGGCATAAAGTACCCTATTATGGTGATTGAAAGCAATTTGACCTACACCTGTATATCGATTGTTTCCTCCTGAATTAACAAAACGCTGACTTGGAACTGTATCAATCACAGATAAGGCTCCTGTCGTTCCATCCAATAAAAAAACCTCTCCCCCTGCGCTTGTGCTCGTTGCACCTCCCATCGGATAAACAGAACCCGTTGAAAAATAGCTTACCACACCACAGGAAGCCACATAAATGTCTGGAGCGGCAAGGGTATATTCCTCAAGTGCGATTCCATGTAACTCTCCAGTATTGCTTGCTACACAGTTTGTTGGATGATAACCATTGCTAGCAGCCCCTGCCCAGTTGGCTGCGAAAGGAGCAGAACTACCCACCGGATCGCGGGGATCGAATACTGTCAATGTCGGACCGTTTGGATCCTGTGGGGCAGCTGTACTTGTGGACATTAGCCCAGAGTAACTTGTCCCTATAGTAAACCCTGGTTTTAAGGGTAATCCTGCACTTTGGGCAGATAAAAAATTTGCGAAAAATAATGCAAAAGCTATAGTAAAAATGTGCTTCTTCATTTGATAAATAATTTAGAAAGTTTAAGTAAGTAGTAATAAATGAATGTATTATCGTTATGCCAAATGTCAGACCAAACGAAACAGTTTTTAATTAAATTTTACTATAAATGTGACATGATAAAAATTAAAAAATGCATTCATTTTAGCATTTCAATGAAAAAAAAATGCTTTGAAGTGAAATTATAAGTGACAAAAATTTCGGTTGAAAAAACTAATTGTAGAAGAGAAAAAAATGAGATTTAGGTAATTTTGGGATTTTTAAAAAAGTAAAATTCTCGATTTTAGAAAAATATTCTAAAAAATAGAAAACAGGACTGTCACGAATTGAAGGGGAAATAAGGTATTGGCAGGAAAAAATATGGAAAGCCTTTTTGTTCAAAACGATTGAATACGAAAATAGTTACCAGAAAGCCCGGTAAATTACCCGAATAAAGAGAATAATACCAAAAAGGAAAAGAGCCGCTCCGGAAATCCGGCGCAACCACAAAAACCAGGAGGGTTTTAGACGATTACGAATGTATTTTGCGAAGAGGATTTTTAAAAAATCGGTTAGGGAAATAGTTCCTAATATTCCAATAAAAAACCATTTGGCTTGATCATCTGTATATGCTTCACCAATGACCACCGTGGTCATTATCCCTGTCCAGAATAAAATGGTAAATGGATTTATCGTATTTATCAAAAATCCCTTTAAGAAAAATCCGCCGAGGGTTTTGGCTTTCAATTTTGGGCTTTCTTCAAAGTCTGGTGGTTTGGAAAAGATGGAACCCAGACCAAAGGAAACTAAGATTATACCTCCGACCATCCCCATCCAAAATTCAAAACCGGGAAAAGCTGTTACTTCTTTTATATAACTCATTCCTAAATATACAGAGGAGATAAATAAAAAATCACTCAGCCATATTCCTAAACCTACAAAAAAACCAGCGCGAATTCCGTATTCGATCCCTGCCTGCAATAGTGCAAAGAAAATCGGCCCTACAAGTATGGTTAAAAGAAGACCCCATTTTATACCTTCGAGCAAAGGACTCAAGAAACAGGGTTTTTAGATGCTTTTACAAATTGCTCCCAGTTGGCAAACGCCTCCTTTTGCATGACCCTCGGAAATTTATTTTGTCCGCCCATTTTACCCTGAGCAGCCTGCCATTGATAAAATACATCGACAGGAATGATTTCCAACTCCGGATCTTTTAAAACAACACCGCGCTCCGTTGCATAATCGTCATTCAACATTCTAAGAAAATAATCCAGATCACAAATTAGTTTTTCCTTTGGAATATGGGTTGTGGTGCCCAAGTACCACTTGTGTGCAAAAAATTGTTCCTTAGCAATCCCGGAAACGGTAAATTCAGGAATGCTTAGATTATGTTTCTCTTCCAGCATTTCCAATGCCCGATTCATATTGTCTATGGAAAGATGTTCGCCACACAAACTCAGGAAATGATGAGTGCGACCGGTGATAATGAGTTCGCATTTTGATTTATTGGTGAAACGAATGGTATCCCCTATCAGGTATCGCCATGCTCCGGCACAGGTACTGATGACCAGGGCATAATCTGTTCCCTCCTCTGCCTCCTCAATCGTCAATGCTTTTGCGCCGGGCTGAAGCTGACCATTTTTAAAATATTTTTTAAAAGGAATAAATTCGTAAAACAAGCCATTATCCAAAACCAATTCCATCCCTCTACCCTCCGGCTGTCTTTGAAAGGCGATAAACCCTTCGGAAGCCAAATAAGTATCCAAAAAATGAATGGGTCTTCCCAGCAGTTGATCAAATCCCCTTCGATACGGCTCGAAAGCCACTCCGCCACCAACATACACTTCGAGGTTGGGCCAGATGTCGTGGATATTGGTGAGGTTATGAGTTTTGATAATACGTTGTAACAATAATTGTATCCAGGCAGGAATCCCCATCAAAAATCCCACATCCCAGCGCGGAGCTTCTTTGGCGATTTCATCAATGCGGGTTTCCCAATCTTTCAGTTTAGCAATGGCTACACCCGGCCGATAAAACCGCCGCAACCAAAATGGCAAGCGGGAGGTATTGATTCCACTTAAATCTCCCATAAAATATCCACCCTTGTCTTCCAAATCTGCACAACCGCCCAGCATCATCATATCCCGGCAGTACAACCCATCATCTACCTCAATATGTACCAGGCAGTTAAACATATTGATGCCAACCCTGCGAATGGCTTTTTGCATTTCCAGTGATACCGGAATGTGTTTACTGGGCGCACCAGAGGTACCGGAGCTAAGGGCGAAGTAACGCATTTTTCCCGGCCAGGCGACATTCGGTTCCTGAGCTAATGCCCGATGCCACCATTGATTGTACATAGCATTATAATCGTGAATGGGAATAGCTTCCTGAAAAGACTGAATAGGATTTTCGGATTGCAGTATTTTATCAAAATGATAATGCTGACCGAAGGCAGTTCCTTTGGCTTTCCGCAATAAGTAGTTGAGCACTTTTTGTTGGTAAGCGATTGGAGCTTTGTCCTGCACCAGCATCCGGCTGCGCACCTGCATTCCTTTTTTTATAATTGA
The DNA here is from genome assembly GCA_020629915.1 of Saprospiraceae bacterium. Lineage (GTDB taxonomy): Bacteria > Bacteroidota > Bacteroidia > Chitinophagales > Saprospiraceae > JAHDCK01. The sequence continues at coordinate 1,030 of JAHDCK010000127.1, read as the reverse complement.
ACCCAGTAAAGTCATGTTTTCATTTTTGAAATTTTAAGGGACAATTGGTTATGTAAAATTAAACAGATTTAGGTAGAATCCTGCTTGTCGCGCGTTAATGTTTTACCCATTTTAAAATTGAGTTTTTAAGCATTCCCGTTCCTTTTTTATTTAATTTTGAAAAAAAATACTTTATGTCGCTAAAAAAATGGTTCGGCAAATATACAGGAACACTTCGCAGCATCAAGCCGCTTTATGTCATCAATAATTTATTGAGTTATAATAAATTAAAACACAATAAAGATTTATATAAAAAATACAATATTCAAAAAAGCATTTTTGGAAATATTGGTTATGGAGATTTAAAAAACAAAAGCACAGATGTCCCTTGGATCGATCAGCCCAATGCCGCTGAAAAAGTCAAAGCGCATCCTCAATTTGCAGCATTTGATTCCCAAACACAGTCGGCTATTTTACAGTTTATCGAAAAGGGTTTTTTAATATTAGAAGGATTTTATTCTAAAACGGAAACTGACGCCCTCACCAATGAAATCGAAGATCTCCTCGACAAGAAAAAAACGGACTTCAATTTTACCGGGAAAAAAATCATGGATGCCTACGAGGAATCTACTGTCGTGAATAGTTTCTTTAGAAATAGCCGCCTGCTTAAAATTTTGAACTTCCTGATGGGTAAGGAAGTCGTCCCGTTCCAAACGATCAATTTTGTCGAAGGCAGCGAACAACGCGCTCACTCGGATTCCATCCACATGACTACTGAACCGGAAGGCTACCTCATCGCCGCCTGGACAGCCCTGGAAGATTGCGACGAAAACAATGGGCCTTTGTTTTATTTTCCCGGAAGTCATCGCTTGCCTTTTGTGAGTTGCCTGGATTATGAAAGTGGCAACACACAATGGACACTTGGGAATAATAGTTATAAAAATTATGAAGATAAAATAGAAGCACTTATAAAAGAAAAACAATTGCAAAAGAAATACTTCCATGCAAAGCGAGGAGATGTTTTGCTTTGGCATGCGAATCTGTTGCATGG
>JAHDCK010000126.1:5904-11621 GCA_020629915.1 Saprospiraceae bacterium | reverse complement strand
CGGGGAAACGCTATATGTTAGTGTAGTAGCGGATTTATCAGCCGAAAAAGCCAAGCGCAAAAAACGACGAATTGAAACCACCCTACTTTTGTCCCTTAAACTTTTTGTCCTTAACTTGTGTATTTGTAGTAAAAATAACTTATGGATAAACCATTAGTCAATCGGGTAGCCAACAGCGGACTAATCACCTTGAATCTGGAAGAAGATTTTCCTAAGGCAGAACTGTACATCTTTGATCTCAAGGATTACCTCTACATGGAATTGGTCTTAAAGGAAAAAGAATTTAGGGCGGCTTTGAAGGAGCACGACTGGTCGCAATACGAAGGAAAAAACCTGGCGGTGTATTGCTCCACAGATGCCATTATTCCCGTTTGGGCCTATATGCTGGTATCGACCTATGCCGAGCCGTTTGCTGAGAAAATTATTTTTGGCGATGCGGATCAGTTTTATAAAATTTGGTATAGCGAAATTTTAAATAATAAAAAATACGAGCAGTACGAGGGGAAAAGAATTGTGATTAAAGGTTGTAGTAATAAGCCTGTCCCGGCTTCTGCTTATATGGAATTAGCACGATTGTTGCGGCCTTTTGCACAGAGTATTATGTATGGCGAGCCCTGTTCTACGGTTCCGATTTTTAAGCGACCCCGAAAAATAAATAAATAATTTTTTATATTAAAAAATGAGTTATGAAGAAGAAGGAATATCTCCTTTACGGTTTTGGCGTGTTATTTATTTTAGGGTTTTTCTTTTTTAGTTCTTACACCGGCGGAGATGATCCGGAGCCGGAACCCAATTCAAATAAGAAATTATCACATAATAAAAATAATTCAACTGCCCAAAATGTCCTTTCCTTTGATGTGCCTGCTAAAGCAGACTTTGCTGGAGAACCCATGCCGCTGGATAATTTTGATGTGAGGGAAAGGCTCAACAGGGAATTGCTGGTGAATACTTTTTGGCATTCTAACACAATTTTAAATATACAAAAATTATCAAGATTTTTTCCTGTGATAGAACCCATTCTCAAGGAGGAAGGCGTGCCGGATGATTTTAAATATCTGTGCGTAGCGGAGAGCAGTTTGCGGAATGCTGTGTCGCCTGCCGGAGCAAAGGGCTTCTGGCAATTTATGAAGGAAACGGGAAAATCATATAAATTAGAAGTTAATAAGCAAGTGGACGAACGATATCATTTGGAGAAGTCTACTCGTGCAGCATGTAAATTTTTAAAATTTTTAAAAAATGAATTTAATAGCTGGACAATGGCTGCTGCTGCCTACAATATGGGGGGAAGAAATTTGAATAAAAATTGTGCAGAACAAAAAACCCGTAATTACTACGACTTGAATTTAAACTCAGAAACCGCCCGTTATATATTTAGAATTGTGGCATTGAAGGAAGTTTTAAAGCAGCCAGAAAAATATGGATTTCATATAGATGAAAAACATACTTATCCGCCATTGGATAATTTTGAAATTATAGAAGTTAATTCCTCCATCGCTAACTGGGCAGATTGGGCCAAAAAATATAATATGTCTTACCGAATGCTAAAAGTATATAATCCCTGGCTGGTAAGTTCTTCCCTTTCCAATCGAAGTGGTAAAACTTATCGCATTAAGGTGGCGAAATAATTTCTATAATATTTTTATAATTACAAAAAATGGAACAATCCCGATGGCGCTTTAGGACAGATTCAGGGAAAAATTATATTGTAATTTTAAAGCACCATCCGACGAAAGGCCATGTTGCCATCTCTGCCAACGGGGAAATTATCAAAGTTGAATTTAAAGTATTTGAACCCAAAAAATTTACATTTTTTATTGAGGGAGAATTGTGTACTGTAGAAATTCTAAAAAACGAAGAAGGAGAATTTGAATATGATTTTACAGTAGATGAAGAGGCCGATACGCCGCACAATAATCAGAAGAAGGCCAGAGAAAAAAAAGAATATCGCAATAATGTGATTATTAGAACTTTGGCTCTGGTAGCAGTGGTTTCCTTTATCAGTTTTTTTGTTTATAGAATGGGGCAAAACAAATCTGATGAATTAGCTCAGCGAGGTGTGATTGGAATTGCAACAGCTACTATTAAAGAATACGATGAAAAAAAACAACTAACCTATAGTTTTTCCTATGCCGGAAAAACCTTCCATACCCAACCGGAATTTATTGAAGGAAAAGTTTATTCGGAGCAAGGATTTCCAATTGAAGATACGGATGAATTCTTTATAAAATTTGTTCCGTTTAATCCGCTTAATTACGAAGTGAATACGCAATCTTCTCCAGGCTCCATGTCAAAAGTCTATTTTGGCCGGACGTATCAAAAACATCTGTTGCATAACCCAAAGGAAGATGAGGGTTATCTGGAATGTATGTTGCTAAAAGCTTACGAGCGGGACAGTGTAACGGCGCTTCTTGATTTTTATTTTCAAACGGCTGACCCGGATGAAAATCCAAAGTTTAATAAAAATACTTATGGTAGAAGAGTGCGGGATGCTGCTTTTGCAAAAGCTGTTGAAGAAGCGTGTTGGGATTTAAGGTAAAATTTTAGTCAGGTAATGACTGAAAATCATCACCTGACTAACCCAAAGTTTTCTTATTCCCAGGAAGGTGCCAGCCCGCGAAGTCCCATATCCACAACGGGCTCTACGGAGCCGCCATCCCCATTAAAATCCCATTGACCATTTCCGTTAGCATCCTCCCACTCAAAGCTATTATTGACGGAAAAGGATAATTTGACTTTAATATCTTCCGTTTCTTCACCGGTGATAACAAGTGGCTCGGCAAATTCTCCGGTAACGATACAGGAACCTAGCGGAATATCAATGATGCCGGCCAATGGATTCACAACTGTCGTCGCACCTTCGGGAGCTTGGCCCGAAGTGATTTGATCAAAAGTTTCATAAGGCGATCCAAACTGCGTTTCAAAAGCCCAAAACCCTTGTTTCTTATTGCTGTTTACCTGAACCGTTTTTGCGTGTGGGGTGACGGATGAAATATAAGAGTTGAAACCAATAAAAGAAGCAACAGTGCCTGTCTGATTATTTAAATCCCCAATCAAAGGTAAATCTTTTATATTGAATTTTACATTATACTTCTGATAGGTTACTGAGGCACGAATGTATTTATAAGTGCCGGGTTCCAATTCTCCGACCGGAATGCTGTGGAAAGTTTGCCCTTCAGAAGCAGAAACAGCTTCATCAAAATCAATGGCATTTTCTCCGCCTCGGTCTGTTTCCGCTCCCTGATAAACTTCTTCTCCAAAAGTAACAATGGTGTTTTCATCCGGAACCAATTCCATCCAGTGCACACTCATTTCCTGAAATTCCGGCGTTTGTCCGGCATTGCCTTGTGGGATAGGAGCAGGGTTGCCGAAGTTGTCCAGACGTTCTTGTGTTTCATCAAATTCAAAAACGAAACTCAAGTTAGCAGGGCTATCATTGCCATCGCCCGGTTTTTCACAGGCAAAAAGAATACATACGAAAAAGAACAAAAGAGAATAGCGCATATAGGTTGAATTAATTGGTGACGAATTTTTAAGAGGACTACTTAAACGTCAGAAATTTCCATTTTCTTATCCAACAATTTAGAAATGGCTAAATCCAGTGCCGTTCTCGAAATATCTGTAGGGCTTGGATCTTTCCGATACACATCTTCCATCGCTTTCCGAATCGTTGTAGAGACATCCTGAAAAATCGCTTCATCCGTCAGTTCCACATCTTCCTGCATGAGGTAAGCAAAAACCCTCGCCATGCCGGAATTGGCGATAAAATCCGGAATCAAACTAATCGCTGAATCCGTATAATCTGCCGTCGGACCAAAGAAAACTTTATCATCAACAAAGGGAACATTGGCCCCACAAGAAATAACTTCCAGTCCTCCTGCAATCATCCGATCCACCTGGTCCCTGTTGACGAGTTTGGAGGCTGCACCTGGGATGAAAACATCCGCTTTGATATCCCAGATGCGATCATTGGTTTCTCCAAAGGGCAACATATTTTCTGTCTGAAGTTTGTTGCCTGCTTTACCCGAGAATAGTTTTTTTATAATAGAAAAATCCATACCTTCCGTAGAAAGTAACCCACCATTTTTATCAATAATACCGACAATTTTAGCACCACGGGCAGCAAGGTATCCACCTGCGGCCGAGGCAACATTTCCCCAACCTTGTACGATAACTCGCTTACCAGCGATGGAAGTTTTGTGATAAATATCGTAATAGTGAATCACGGATTCCGCCACGCCATATCCCGTAATGAGATCCGCTACGGCATATTTCCCGGAGTCCGTAGGGATATAATGAATGTCTTCTACAATTTTAGAACATCCATGGCGCAACTGCCCAATCAAATTGATTTTTTTGCCATCGTTGGCTTTGATGTGGCCGTTGACAATGCCTTCCTGGGGATGCCATAATCCCAAATCTTCGGTAATCGGAATGACATCTTTTAGCTCATCTACATTGAGGTCGCCGCCGGTTCCGTAGTAATTTTTTAGGAGAGGAATGACCGCTTTGTACCAGCGTTTCAGCACTTCATCTCTACGAGGATCGCGCGGGTCAAAGTTAATCCCGGATTTGGCTCCTCCGATGTCTGGGCCACAAACGGAAAATTTGATTTCCATCACCTTCGCCAATGAAATGACTTCCTCTTTGTTTAAGCCCAGGCGCATGCGCGTTCCGCCTCCGGCTGCTCCATTTCGCAAAGAATTGATAACAACCCAGCCTTGCGCTCCGGTGGGCGCATCCGTCCATTCAAAAACAATTTCAGGGGCGGTGTCTTTGTATTCTTGTAGTAATTTATCCATGATTTGGTAGGTATTAAAATTGTGATCCACAAAAGTACGGATTATAAACTTTGAAAATTGTAATTTTACAACAAATTAATTCTTATATAATATGTTTTTGAATTGGATGGAACCGGTTAATGAGTTTGATATTAGTATGGAAGGGAATAAACCTTTTCAATGGGGAAAATATTTAGAGACCCCGGAGCATCTGGAACCGGGTTCCTGTGCTATTATTGGCATAGGCAAAAAACAAAGTAATCAGGTGCGGCGATATTTGTACGAATTGACGGGCAACTTTCAAAAAGGTAAGGTAGTCGATCTCGGAAATATTCGCCAGGAAAATACAGATTATATCATCCCGGTTTTGAAGGAGTTGATCGAAGCGGATGTAGTACCCATTATTTTAGGTGAAACGTTGGAGCAAAACTTTGCCCAATATCAGGCTTACCATGAATTACAAAAACTTATTAATATTGTTTATATAGATGATAAAATTAGGTTTGATAAGACAGAGGGTAGAGTTAATTTTTTAAATCAAATATTAAAAAAAGAAAATAATCATATTTTTAATTTGAGTTTCCTCGGGTTTCAATCTCATTATGCAAATCCACAAGTTGTAAAAAAATTACAAACTCAAAATTTCGATCTTGTTCGCCTTGGGCTGCTGCGTTCTAATATTATAGAAACAGAACCTATCATACGCGATGCGGATTTAATTAGCATTCACTTATCTGCGCTCAAGCAAAGTGAAGCCCCCGGCTGCCGGGAAGCCTCTCCAAGCGGACTGATCACTGAAGAGATTTGCCAGTTGGCTTACTATGCCGGACTGAGTGATAAGTCAACTTCTTTTGGGGTTTACGGACATGAACCAAGCCGTGATCCGCATGGACAAACAGCTCAGGTCATTGCTCAGATGGTTTGGTATTTTGTAGAAGG
>JAHDCK010000126.1:0-5804 GCA_020629915.1 Saprospiraceae bacterium | reverse complement strand
AGGTTATCACTTTTAACGAGGGAGTAAAAAGTAGTTTGGTTATAATATTCAAGAAATAAGCCATGTTTTAATTTTAAAACATGGCTTATTTCTTGAATATAAAATTTTTATTATTCTAAAAGTTAGTAGGACAATAAACCCCACGTCTTTCCGGTGGACAAATCTTATACTGCAAAGAGAATTCAAAGGCTCCGTTATTATTAGTAGCCGGAGTCAATTCATTGATATTGATATCATAATTAAATCCAAGCGCAAATTTGTTGTAATCAAATCTCGCTGCCAAAATAATAGATTCCCCTACAAATCTTCTGTCTAACTCATTAGATAAGCGTACCCATGGTCCAATTTGGAAAGCCTGATAGTTCAAACGGCTTTTCCCAAGACGGAACTTAGCGGCTAATCCAAGATTGACTTCATTATCGGGTCCCTGAATAAAGGTAACGATGTTTGGCACTAGTCCAAGTCTTTGCGTAAGGGCAAAATCACCACCACCGTGTACGGTAAATTTCGTATAAAGTGGTTCTACCTGAGTATCATCAAAAGAAACATTAGCTCGATTGAGGTGACTCATCGCCATTCCCATATAAAAACTGTTTTCTTTATCCAATACGCTAAACCAAAGTAAACCGGCAGAAATATCTCCTACGATAAAGCGATCTCTTTCAAGCGTTTCATTACTTGGAATATTTCCATCCCATTGTCCTTCACCATCGTGTTGGTTTCCGAACCGGGAATTTTGATAATTTACACCATATTGAATAATTCCTCCTTCTGCCCCAAGAGCAAGGTAGTGCGAAGTTTGGCGATAACCTCCAACCCTTTTACTATAGGACATGGAAATCTTACCCGTCAACATACCAAAGTCCAGCTCACCAGCAACATCACCCCACATCGTCGCACCGACACCGAAATAATCAAAGCGACCAACGGGAATTCTTTGGTCATAGGAAAAGTTATACGTTTTATAAGCGTTTGATTTCAGGATACTAGCGTACTGACTTCTGTAGTTCGCTGTCATTCTGATGTTACAATTCATAACACCTGTAAGGGCAGGATTTAGGTTGAGAGGGGACATGTAAAATTGGGAGAAATGAATATCCTGTGCACTCAGGCTGGAAACCATGAGCAACACCCCACAAGCCATTAGATAATTTTTAATGCGTTTCATCGTAAAAGTATTATTCATTTATAAAGGTTTGGAACCATGTTTGGATAAAAGTCGAAATTTTTCACTGAGAGAAAATGAAAAAAGGAAATTTATCTTTCTAAATTGATTAATGTGGCTACCAAGATAGCCAAAAATGCCAACATTAGAATAAAGTTACCTTTTTTATTCTTTAAAACACAGAACTTTTTTTGGGTTTTCCCAAAATTAGCCAGTAAAAATGGAACTTGGGCGTAAAAAAAACGTTTTTAATCTCAGGTTATTTTTAGCTTAAAATTTTAATTCTAAAAATGACCACTTTGTCCATTATTATATTTTATTTTTGTTGGCTTATTAAAAATTGGTTCTTAGACAAATCCCGTGGTGATGGAAACTGCACCTCTTGAAAAATTCAGTCGCTATTGCTTCTTCATTTTTTCTTCGCCTTTCGTTTCCAGGGGATTTGTCTAAGGGATGAGAGAATAATAAAGTGTACAAATTAGACGCAGTTATTTTTTAGGTTGGCAAGGCAAAAAACGCAGACGATGCAGGGCATCGGCGAGGCTTTTTAACGCAGCCAATCTTAAAAAAGAGCAAGTATAATTGTATACTCTATTGTTTTCTCATCCTTAAGAAAGGAAAAAAATTAATCTTTTAAAATTATCGGAGGTAATAATTTGAGCGAAATTAATCTAAATGTCGAAGGCGTCGAACTCGTTGACCTCTTCGGGCAAAATGACAAAAAACTAAACCTGCTTCGGCAGGCATTCCCGGAAATCGTTATCACATCTCGAGGTAGTCAAATCAAACTGGTTGGAGATAAAAAGGTGACCCAAAAGGCAAAATCCAAATTTGAAATGATGGTGCGCGCCCTGAAAAAACACGGCGAACTCACTATTCAATCCATTGAGGAATTGCTTATCGGAGAAAATCCTTTTTCAAACAAACTGGCGGATTCACCCGGGAATTCTACCATCGTTCACGGCAGAAACGGCAAAGCAATTAAAGCTAAAACCGTCAATCAGCGACGATTGGTGCAATCCTGCGAGGACAATGATATTCTTTTTGCTATCGGCCCGGCAGGTACAGGTAAAACCTATACAGCTGTAGCACTGGCTGTCCGTGCCCTGAAGAATCGTCTGGTCAAAAAAATTATCCTGACCCGCCCGGCCGTGGAAGCCGGAGAAAATCTGGGTTTCCTTCCGGGGGATCTCAAGGATAAAGTCGATCCTTATCTGCGTCCCTTGTACGATGCGCTGGATGATATGATTCCGGCAGAGAAACTCAATCAACTGATGACCAATCGGGTGATCGAAATTGCTCCGCTAGCTTTTATGCGGGGTAGAACGCTGGACAATGCCTTTGTCATTTTGGACGAAGCGCAAAATGCTTCTTCCGTGCAGATAAAAATGTTCCTGACACGCCTTGGCCCAAATGCTAAGTGCATCCTTACCGGGGATTTGACCCAAATCGATTTACCGGCCCGTCAGCGATCCGGCTTGGGTAAAGCCATTACCATTCTCAAGGATTTGGATGGAATTGGTTATGTGCAATTGTCGGAGGAAGATGTGGTTCGGCACCGCCTGGTGAAGTCAATCATTAAAGCTTATCGTATTTCGGATGAGGCCTGGCAAAAGGAAAAACAAGAAAGAAAAGAAGAAAGGGAAAAAGAGATGAAGCGATTGGATGATTAGTGAAAATCAAGTTCAAGATCAAGCATTAAAATCAAATGACGAGCGGGACGTGATACAATTGCCCTATTCTACTATAAAATGGCAGACAAATTGCTTTGTTTTAAGGGTAAAGTAACTTTAAACCGCATTTCTGCGTTACTTATTTATATTACTTTCGTAAAACAGGTATAAGGTTGGGAGTAGAATGGGTTTATTTTAGCCTGAACTCCTGATCTTTCAACTGATCTTTGATAAACATCCTGCTCATGATGAAAAAATATTGGCTTTTATTCCTCCTGATATTCCCCCTTGTGGTATTCAGCCAAAAGGAACAATCGGACTCCCGGCTGGCACAACAGTATTTGCAAAACGGCGAATACGAAAAAGCCTCCGTTTTATATGAAAAGCTCCATAAGAAAATTCCCACGAATGATTTTTACTTTTCTAAATTCCTTGAAAGCCTCAAGGGAATGGAGGATTATACCAAAGCGGAAGAAGTTTTAAAAAAGAGATTAAAAAAAGATTCTAAAAACGCACAATTGTATCTGGAATATGGGAAGTTGTACGAAGATCAATACGAATCTGATAAAGCTGCTGAAAAATTTCGCAAAGCCATCGGCCTGCTGCCCCCTGAACGTTACCGGATTACAAAGCTGGCCAACGAATTTATGCGAATGACTAAGTATGATCTGGCCGCTGAAACCTATGAGAAAGGCGCAAGGTTATTAAAAGATAAATATATCTTTTCCTATAATTTAGGGGAGTTGTATCGCCGCAAAGGGGAATCCGAAAAAATGGTAGAAAATTACCTGAATAGCGTGGATGCAAATCCAGGGCAAATCAACTCTGTGAAAACCATTTTTCAGCGTTATCTCACAGATGAGGAATTTGAGGAATTGCAAAAACAATTATATACCAGAATACAGGATGATCCGGAGTCAGAGCGATTCCCTGAAATGCTGCAATGGGTTTTTGAACAGAAAAAAGATTTTAAAAATGCCCTGCGTCAGGCCAAAGCTCTTGATAGTCGCCTGGAAGAACGTGGCGGAAGAGTGTATAAGCTCGGGCAATTGGCTTCCAGAGAAAAAGATTACGATGCAGCAATTGCTGCGTATGAATATTTAATAGAAAGAGGAGATGAATCCAATTATTATCTGGATGCCAAGCAGGAATCCCTTCGCTGTAAAAGAAATAAACTCGTTGCCGGATTTAATTATACAAAAGAAGATTTGACGCAACTGGAAAGTGAATATGAATCTTTTTTAGATGAATTTGGACGTAAAAAAACAACAGCAAAGATCATTTCTGAACTGGCTGACCTCGAAGCGTTTTACCTTAACAATTTGGATAAAGCCATCGACTTATTGAACGAAGTCATATATTTTCCGGGAGTTAATCGTCAGGTGAAAGCTGAAGGCAAGTTGTCTCTGGGAGATTTTTATTTGATGAAAGGAGAGATATGGGAATCCACTCTTTTGTACTCGCAGGTGGACAAGGATTTTAAGGATGACCTGACCGGACAGGAAGCCCGTTTTCGCAATGCAAAATTGTCTTACTATACCGGAGATTTTGAATGGGCGCAATCGCAGTTTGATGTGTTGAAAGCTTCTACCTCCAAACTGATCGCCAATGACGCTTTGGATCTTTCTGTTTTTATAATGGATAATTTGGGGCTGGATACTGTTGCCACACCGATGGAAAAATTTGCGGAAGCAGAATTGTACGTTTTCCAAAATCGCTTTGAGGAGGCCGTAGAGTTACTGGATTCTATAGGAACCGTTTTTCCCAAGCATTCCCTGAAAGATGATATTTTGTATGCAAAATCTAATATATTTTATAAAAAAAGAGATTATACAAAAGCCGGTGAATTTTTACAATCCATCATAGATAATCATGGGGAGGAAATCCGGGCAGATAACGCTTTATTCAAGCTGGCACAAATGTATGAAAATGAATTTCAACTCAACAATAAAGAAAAAGCGCAGGAATTATATCAGCGCATTTTAAAAGATTATTCCAACAGCACTTTCTCCGTAGAGGCGCGGAAGCGGTTCCGTTTTTTGCGGGGGGATGTGCAGTAGAAATTTAAATCAGGTTGTAACACAAGTTGCAACCTGATTTTTTATATAAAACAAAACAAAATTGCTTCCTAAGGTTTCCCTCATCATTCCCTGCCTCAACGAGAAAAATTATATCCACGCCCTCCTCGAAAGCCTGGAAAATCAAGATTATCCAAAAGAAAATATAGAATGTTTTTTTATGGATGGAGGAAGTCTGGATAATACAAAAGAAATTATTTCCAATAAAATTAAAAATTATCCATTATGGCAAGTAATGGATAATCCGGATCGCTTTGTTCCGCACGCCTTTAATCGCGGCCTTAAAAAATCCTCTGGCGAATTTGTTTTTATCCTCGGAGCGCATACCATTTATCCACCGAATTATATCCGGGATTTAGTGCAGGCAGCCATCGACCTAAAAGCCGATCTCACCGGCGGCGCACTGGAAACCAAAACCAAAACCGACACGCTTACGGCTCAGGCCATCGTAGCTGTAATGACCCATCCGGTGGGCGTGGGCAATGCGGCTTTTCGGCTGGGAGCAGAGCAGCCCCTTCCCGTGGACACGGTTCCCTTTGGGTGTTATCGGCGGGCGATGCTGGATAAAATTGGTGGAATGGACGAGCGGTTGATTCGGAATCAAGACATGGAATACAGCAAGCGCATCCTGGCGAATGATGGAATGATTTATTTAATCCCAAATGTGAAGTCTGTTTATTATACCAGAGATACTTTTAATGCATTGTGGAAAAACAATTATGAAAATGGCAAATGGGTGTTGCTGACGGCAAAGTATACCGGGACGTTTCGCTCGCTTTCCATCCGGCATTTCATTCCGTTTTGTTTTGTGGGATATATTTTTTTGGCATTTGTTTTGAGTTTGTTCTGGCCTTTTTTGCTGTGGTGGATTCCGTTGATGATTTATTT
>JAHDCK010000125.1 GCA_020629915.1 Saprospiraceae bacterium | reverse complement strand
GAAGTGGAAAAACTCAAGAGGCAAAAAATGAAAATACCTGTTATTGGGGCAATATTCCTTTTCATGATATATGGAATTTTGATATGGTTGTTTGTATTAAAATGTGAGGTTGTAGAGTGTTTATTGTAAAAAATAGGATGTTTAAAACTGATTCGGGATCAAATGATTTTTAGTTTGTGGAAATTCAAACATCTTTAAATTCCTCACCCTAAAATTAAAAAATGTTCCTTCAATCCTTAAATTTGAACTCTTAAAATTTCTTTATTTTACAAAACACCTTATGAAGTACCGAATGATTGCCTTGTTTTTGGGCGTTTTTTGTTTTTATTTAAATGCAAATGCCCAAAAACCCCTTTCCTATTTTCTACCCAAAACAACGTATAATAATCAAATTCCGACCCCTGAATCTGTCCTGGGCTATCAGGTAGGAGAATATCACGTCGGGCATGATCAAATGGTTTACTATATGAAAGCCCTGGCTAATGCTTCTGACAGAGTTACCCTGAAAGAGTACGCAAAATCTTATGAAGGTCGGCCGCTGTTATTATTAACGATCACTTCGCCTGAAAATCATAATAATATTGATAAAATAAAAGAAAATCATATTGGACGACTGGAAGGTAAGAAAGGAAACAATGACGGGCCACTGATCATCTATCAGGGATACAGCGTTCACGGAAATGAATCCAGCGGAGGAAATGCTTCTTTGCTTGTGGCTTATCACCTCGCTGCTGCTCAGGATGAAACGACAAAAAAATGGCTGGACGAAACCGTCGTTCTCATCGATCCCTGTATGAATCCGGATGGGTTTAATCGCTTTGCGCATTGGGTGAATGCCAACAAAAGCCACACCCTCGTCAGTGATCCGTACAACAGGGAGCAAAATGAAGTTTGGCCGGGCGGACGAACAAATCACTATTGGTTTGATCTCAACCGGGATTGGCTGCCGGTTCAGCATCCGGAAAGCCAGGGGCGCATCGCCAATTTCCACGAGTGGAAACCAAATATCCTGACCGACTTCCACGAGATGGGAAGCAATGCCACGTACTTTTTTCAGCCCGGTATTCCAGCCAGAACCAATGCACTCACACCAGAAAAAAATCAGGAGCTAACTGGAAAAATTGCCGAGTATCACGCTAAGGCTTTGGATAAAATTGGTTCCCTTTATTACACCCGCGAATCTTTTGATGATTATTATTACGGTAAGGGATCGACTTATCCGGATATCAATGGTTGCGTTGGGATTTTATTTGAACAAGCCAGTTCGAGGGGGCATTTGCAGGAATCCATTAATGGTATGGTGAGTTTTCCTTTTACAATAAAAAATCAGGTGACAACTTCTTTTTCTACCATAGAAGCAGGTTATGAGATGCGGAAAGAATTACTGGATTTTCAATATAATTTTTATAAGAATGCGTCATCTAAGTTAAAAAAAGCCAAAGGACAGGGATATATTGTAGAGGCTATAGATGATCCGGTTCGCTTGTATTTATTTTTAAAAATGGTTGACCAGCATAAAATTAAATTTTATAAAAATGAAAAAGATGTCAATGTAAAAGGTAAAAAATTCAATAAGAATAAATCCTATGTTATTCCTTTTAATCAGCCACAGGCCAGATTGATCGAAGCGATGTTTAATCGCCCGACGAAATTTAAAGATAGTCTTTTTTATGATGTGTCTGCCTTCACTTTACCACTTTCTTTTAACTTACAACACGTAGAATGGTCGGGTAGTGTATCCGGTGATCCGGCAGTGTTAAATTTCCCGGAAGGGAAAACTATACAGGAAGAAAATTCGTATGCGTATTTATTTGAATGGGACGGTTACTACGCTCCAAGAGCTTTAAATCGGTTGTTGAGCAGAGGGATTTCTGCTAAGGTGGCTACCAAGCCATTCAAAATGAAAATAGGGGACGAGTTAAAATCTTTCGATTACGGAACCATTTTAATCCCTACGGGCAATAGCAATATCCGAAGCAGCGTGAAAAGAATTATAAAAGATATAAATATAAAAGATGGCATCGATGTATATGGCGTAGGGACGGGATTGACACCAGAGGGAATTGACCTGGGTAGTAATTCCTTTAATTCTCTAAAACCCCAGAAGGTTGGATTGCTAACCGGGCCATCGGTTCGGGCCTATGATGCCGGGGAGGTTTGGCATTTGTTGGATCGCCGTTATGAAATGCCGGTGACCCATTTGGATACGGATCGCCTTAGAAGAGTTGACTTAAAATCATATACGACAATTATTATTTCTGATGGATGGTATAATTTTAGTGCTGGTGATTCTAAAAAGCTAGTGGACTGGGTGAAGGCCGGAGGGAATCTGGTTGTTCTGAAAAATGCTATCAACTGGGCCAAAACAAATGGCCTTGCCGGGGTAATACATAAGGTAAAAAAGAATAATAAAAAAGGCAAAAAACCTTATGCTTCGGTTAGCAATGACAGAGGAGCGCAGGTGATTGGCGGAGCTATTTTTGAAGCGCATTTAGATTTGACGCATCCACTGGGTTATGGTTATAATGAAAATAAAATTCCCGTTTTTCGGAGAGGGACTTTGTTTTTTGAGCCTGCAAAAAATCCCTATGCAACGCCTTTGCGCTATACAAATGATCCTTTGCTGGCGGGTTATATTTCTAAGGAGAATGCCAATGTGATTAAAAATTCTGCTTCGATTATTATCAGTGGTTCAGGAAGTGGCCGAGTGATCTGCCTGGCAGACAATCCTAACTTCCGGGCGTTTTGGCATGGTACGGATAAGCTGATGGCCAATGCCATTTTCTTTGGTCATACGATTAGTAGCCGAACGATTGAGCCAGCGAGTTCTGGAAAGAAAAAAGAGGAGGAAGAGGAAGATAATGGACACGGGCATAAACATTAATTATTTATGAATTCTTATATAAAATATTTTATTTTGATTATTGGAATTAGCTCGCTGGCTAGTTGCGGACCGAATTATATTTATAAAAAAGAAATAGAAATAAAAAACGCCCAATGGACGTATGCAGATAGCGTGAAGTACGAAGTGGAAATTTTAGATACAAATAAAATTTATAGTTTATATCTGGATGTAAATCACGCGGCTACGTATCCCTACCAAAATATTTACATGCGAATCGGAACGGCTTTCCCCAAAGGAGAAAAAATTCAGGAACGACTCTCCATTGATTTTGCAGATAAACTGGGACGCTGGAATGGTGACTGCAACAACCGGGAATGCGACCTTCGAGTCACTATCCAGGAGAATGCTTTTTTTAGCCAGGCCGGGACTTATATTTTTACTGTAGAACAATTTATGCGTAAGGATTCACTGCCGGATGTGCGGAGCCTGCAACTAGCGATTGAGGACACGGGGAAGAGTCGGTAGTTTTTTTGTATATAAAAAAAGACTGGCATAGGCTGTGCCTGCGCCGGAAAATGTCAAAAGATTTTTACCTGTAGGAAGAGGTTGAAAACCTCTATACTCGTTTCGGCGTAGGTGAAACCTACGCCAGTCAAAATGATTGGGACAAAAAAGAATCGATAATTATTTTATAAATGAAAACTCTCCTGCAACAAATTTCAAAATGTACAATCTGCGAAGCCCATCTAAAAGATGGCGTTCGCCCGGTCGTGGCGGCGCATCCCAAAAGCAAGATTGTGATCATCGGTCAGGCGCCAGGATCAGTTGTTCATCGCACCGGGATTCCCTGGGACGATAAGAGTGGAGATAATTTGCGGAACTGGTTGGATGTCGATAAAAACACATTTTATGATATAAAACAATTTGCAATTATTCCGATGGGTTTTTGTTATCCGGGGAAAGGGAAATCCGGCGACAAACCGCCGAGAAAAGAATGTGCGCCTCAGTGGCATCCGGCTCTTTGGGAAAAAATGAAGGCGGTGCAGCTCACTTTGCTCATCGGTAGTTATGCTCAGAAATATTATCTGGAAGATAAAGCGAAACCAACTTTGACCGAAACGGTAAAACACTACCGGGAATATTTACCGAAGTATTTTGTGCTGCCGCACCCCTCGCCCCGCAATAATATTTGGCAGGCAAAAAATCCCTGGTTTGCTGAGGACGTTTTGCCTGCCTTGAAAAATGAAGTTTGTAAAATATTATATAAAAAATAAAATTTTAAAAATTAATTTTTAGCCAACCGCCTTGCCCTGACCTGTCTTTGACACCGAATATCAAAAATTTTCCATCCCCGGCATATTTAAAATTCCCGGAACCGCTATAGCCATATCTCGAAGAATTGTAAAAAGTTTCCGGTTGGATTTCCGGCTGTTGGGCGTCCGAATTTTTTCCCAGAAGCATTCGCTTTTCTTTCCCGGAGACGGGATCAATGATGGAACATTCAGTTAGGGTAATTTTTTTATCTGCCTTGACTTCATTCTCGTAAAAAATTAATATTTTATTTTTTGCGTGAGTTGTGCTGTGGCTTTGTATGACATTTGGTCGCTTGGAAAAACGATCAATTACAGTGGTGTTTTTCAGCGTTCCATTGGCTAAATCATAAACCGGAACGACAAAGCCATATTGAACATTGATGTCAGGAGAATTGGCCGGGGCGTAAGTATGAGAATTTGAATATACAATAGAAAATATATTTAAATCTGAATTGTAGTGAGGGTCAGTCAGTCTTAAGCGAGTTGTAGCTCCCGTCCTGCGCTTATCGGTTTTCGAGAAAACTTTGGCTTTGACTTCGGGCGTATAAGGATAGGTTTTATTATATAATAATTTTCCATCCGAAGAGAATCCGGCAATGTAAAATCCATTCGAGCCACGTCCTTTTATAGTTGATTTTTTATATAATCCACAAGCGTATATGTTTCCGGAGTTATCTGCGAACAATCGACTTTGATCCGGGATGGCATCTGGTGTTTTAAAGGTATATTCTTTTATATCATTTTTTGAAATTTTAAAAAGAATATTTTCCTTCTTTTTATTGTGGTAGGCAAGCAGAAGCATTTCACCCGAATTCAAAATTGCCTGATCGGAAATAGCCAGGTCCTTGTCATTATAATTAAAGCGCACCATCCGACTCCAAACTTCCTTGAGGTCTTCGTTAAGAACATATACGGAAAAAGCATCTTTTTTGGAAGGGTCTTCCAGGGCGTTCCGTACCTGAGTCATCATAAATTTACTGCCGTCGGGGCTAAGGTGTTGAGACTGATAATCATTTGTCTTCCTGCCATAGGGCATTTCACTAACTCTTCCCAGGCGACCTTTCACGTTCCAGGAAAAATCTTTCAGTGGTTTGAATGTGTTATCGGGGATTTTGGCATTGGCGTATTCCCGGATGTCCGTTCCTTTTACAAGGGTTAATCTGTTTTTTATAACATACGAATTTTCACCTATGTTAAATGCAGAGAACTTGTCATTGTGCCATTTGTCAAAATGCGTGTCGCAAATCACTTCCTTAGTCAACTGATGTTTTTTGTCAAAAATCAGGAACTTGGCTTTTTTCTTTTTGCTGTATGGAATTAAAAAACGGGTGTAGCCGCCATCGGGATTAAAGCAAACAAAGATACCCTGATTGCTGCCCTTTATCATCGGTGTCCAGTCAATATCCTGAGCCAGACAAAATTGAAAGGAAAAAAGAAGAATAAGTAAAAAAAGAATGTTTTTCATGAGTTGATATATTTTAATTCAAAAAAAACATTCAGGTGGTGCTACAAAGATAAGGGAAATTATTTTTATAAAAAAACCGAATCCTGTTTTTGGGATTCGGTTTTTTTTATGTTTAAAATATAATTCTATAGACAAGCGCAATCAGCCGAAACCGTCCCGACCGTGTCATCATCTCTGCGACAATCATCCCCAATATTGGCATGCAGGTTTGGACAATCATAGGCCACATCATCCCGGAAACAATCCCGATAGGCTTCCTCAAGTTCCGCTTCATTATTAATTGTAGTCAAAGCATCTATATGATTAAAAGCTATACTAACGGGAAAAACCAGAGTGGGTCGTACATCCGAAACCGGGTTGTTATCATACCAGTTTTGAATAGCTGATCGCATTTCTTCGGCATTGTTTCCGGTGATTTGCGAGCCGTCCGGCATGGTGAAAGTGAGTGGGTAAACAAAGTGAAAACACTCGTGTCGATCCGTCCCGTCTTGAGTTTGATCCGAATTTCGGTCACTGCCTAATCGTCGTCCATCGAGGTCAAAATAAAGATCCGTTCGGGTTCCAATTTGAGAACCTTCACCCCTGCGCATCCTGATTTCATATCCCAAATCAGCTGCCTTCAAATTGGCTTCATTATAGCTTTCTGAAAAGTCAGAGGATAGTAGATTTTGGGCATCGTTGGGAAGTGAAGCGGCATCCACGTTTTCTTTTTCAGCATCCTGAATCGCCTGGATAAGTTCTTCATCAGTCATTGGTTCTTCCGTTCGGTCACAGGAAGAAAAAAATAATAGGCCAATTAGAAGGAAGGGCAAATATTTCATATTTTTATAATTGAGTTGTTAGGGAATGATTTGTTTTATCGAAGATAGGATTTTTTGTAGTAGAATAAAAATGTATATTTATTGCTTTTCTCTTTCTCCCTCTAAATAAGACTGAACCAAGCAACAAAAGAAAATAAAAAAGGCACTTCCGATTGCTGTTTCCAAAGTATTTTCAAATAAAAGAGAAATAGTGGCGATGACATAAAATGCCAGAAATAGCGTATTTTTATATTGATTTTTATAAAATAATGGAGTGAGGTAACAGGCTATAAATCCTAGCAAACCAAAAATGCCGGAACCCAAAAAATATAGTAGAAATTGATTGTGAGGCAACTTGACGGGAAGATTTGGATAGTTATTTTTATAATATAATTCTGTTTTATTTTTTAGATCTCCAAACCCTACGCCAAGCAAAAGATTTTCCTTTGCAATATTCCAGCCAGCCTCATAAGAAACCAATCGCTCTGCGTCCGAATGATCCTCGATTTCTCCTTTTTGAAATTGTTCTAAATTATAAAACGTATAATTTATTTTTTCATAAAAACTGGGAATGTTTTTGTAGGCGAGAAAAGGAAGGGCAAAAATAAAACCTAGTGCCAATATCCCAAGCAGGTATTTTTTGGATAAAAATACCTGATGAAAAACCCCGACAAACAAAGCGGCATACAAGGCCAATAATCCACTGCGAACAGCCAGTAAGTGCATGAAACCAAATAAAAAAATCGTAATCCCGAGCAATATAAATCGCTCCCATTTATATTTTATAAAATAATTTTTATAGAATAAATAAATCCCGGAAAGAATTGAGAATACTAAAATTAAGCTAAAACGTATATGATGAATAGGTGTGGGAAGCGTGCGCCCTTGCTTGGAGGCCAGGGTTAGTTCTTCGAAATTTAGGGCATAATGAATAGAAATTCCTAAGCAGATAACAAACATTAATCCCAATAAAACATATAAGATTCCAGTAAATTCTTTGGCTTTTAATCCGGGGAGCAATGCGAAACCTAAAGGCACGGCAAGGAAGTTGAGTTTGATGCGGACGCGCTCCCACCAGTATCCCAAATCCGCTGACCACAATCCACTTATGATAACAATAATGAATATTAAAAAAAGTGCAAAGTAGCCTTTGTGTCGATAAAATTGGGGAAGGATTTTAAAAACATCCGCATTCCAAATAGATAAAAATCCCTTAACCGGAGCAGGCCATTTTGTAGAAGAAAGATTATTATAATTTTTTTTCACATTAAAATCCAGCAGCGCAGCCGCCAAAATTCCAATCAAGGCAATCGTCAGCGCAAACTTGGAAACCAGCAAACAAACGACCGTAGCGATACAAAAAAATATCAGCCATTCTTTCCGGGTAATTTTAAATGCGCGTTCCAGCATGTTGGGTTTAATATTTATATTAATAGGGTCACTTTTGGAAATGCTGCTTAAACTTTGATTCCCAATCCAAGTGTTATGTATTGGAAAAAAGTGATTTTAAGAGGACATCGGCCTAATTGAATTTAGGCTCAGGTCCTCAAAAATCCGTTAAAAACTCAAAACTGTTTGAGCTGTATGGATAATTTAAAAAGCACAGATATCAAATTATCTACCTAGATTAAAGTGATACTTTTAAGTTCAAGGCGAGTTTTTTGTGTTTAGGATTTTTGGGGTTCTGTGCCGTTAAAAATTCAATTAAGCCTTGATTTTTTTATGCCGTTAAATCCAGTCGGTTTAACTTGCCTATTTTTATCAAGAAAAAAAGTAAAAGTGAATAAAAATAAATCCAATATTTAAGAATATTTCCTTCGATGAGTTACCAGAAAAATATTAAATACCAATACTACAACCCCCTAAACCGCCACTGTCGTATTCCCAATAGCCGCCAAAGCCTGCTCAATGTCGTGAATCAGATCTTTTTGATGCTCAATCCCAACCGAAAAACGCAACAACCCATCCGTCACACCAATTTTTTCCCGCTCCGCTTTCGGCATTTTCAAGTGGCTCGTCACTGCCGGAGAACAAATCAAACTTTCCACCCCGCCCAGACTTAGTGCAGGGGTTATTATCTTCAAATGATCCAAAAATTTATCCACCTGATTGAGATCATCTGTTTTCAATTCCATACCCATCATGCCACCAAAACCCCTCATCTGCGCCCGGGCAATATTGTGATCCGGATGACTGCGCAACCCCGGATAATGAATCTTCCCAATGGCCGAATGTCCTTCGAGATATTCCGCAAGTGCGAGCGCATTGGCGTTGTGTCGTTCCACCCGAACCGCCAGCGTTTTCAAACTGCGATCAATCAAATAACAATCCAATGGATTCAAACTGGCCCCAAAATTTCTGGCAGAAACCATAATTTTATCTATATGTTTTTGAGAGCCTAGTGTTGCTCCAAAACACAAATCACTATGTCCGCCGAGGTACTTCGTGCCGCTGTGCAGCACCAGGTCGATACCCATCGGGATGGGATTTTGGTTGATAGGCGAAGCAAACGTATTGTCAATGGCCGTCATCAAATTGTGCTCCTTGGCGAGCTTAGCCACTGCCTGGATAGAAACCACCGAGCAAAGCGGATTGGAAGGCGTTTCAAAGTAAATCATTTTGGTATTGTCCCTAAGAACTGCTTCAAATCCTGCAACAGAATTGTCTTCTGCAAAACTGTATTCAATACCTCTTTTTTCAAATTCCTTTAAAATTAAATGATAAGTTCCGCCATAAATCACCGGACTCAGGACGAGGTGATCGCCCTTGTTGAGCAGGGCCAAAAGAGCAGTACTTATCGCTGCCATCCCCGAACTGAAAACCAAACCAGCTTCTGCTTGTTCTAATGCACAAAGACGATCAATCAAGGTTTTCTGATTGTTCGTATTGAAATAGCGGGGATAAACCGTATCTTCCATTTCCCGATATTTGAAGGAAGAAGAAACGTGAATGGGATTATTGACACCGGGGTTATTTGTATTGACTTCATTTCCGGCGTGTATGCAAAGGGTATTTTTGGATTTCATTTTCTTATTTTTTATCGCAACAAGATAAGTGTAAATTCAGAAAAATTACAGACATTGTAAACCTAAGTAGTAATAAGCGATTTTTTTATATAAATTAAACTAGAATGCAGTTCGGAGTAATAGATTTGGGGACGAACACCTTCCACCTGCTCATTGTGGAAACGGAAGGCAACGGACAGTTCAAAGAACTGCACCGGGAACGGAAATACGTCAAGCTGGCAGAGGATGGAATAGAGACGATAGGCGCTGTTCCTTTTCAAAGAGGCGTAGAAGCAATGATTCATTATAGAGAAATAATGGATACGTATAATTTAGATGGGTTTAAGGCGTTTGGGACAGCAGGGCTAAGAAGAGCCTCTAATTCCAGAGAATTTATTAATACGATAAAAGAAAATACAGGAATTGAAATAGAAGTTATTTCTGGTTCTAAAGAAGCATTATACATATATGAAGGAACTAAATTAGCTGTTCCGATGTATTCCGAAAATTGTATGGTGATGGATATTGGTGGTGGAAGTGTAGAGTTTGTTCTCGCCAATGCCGAAGGTGTTTTTTGGGAGCGAAGTTTTCCAATCGGCGTAGCAGTGTTGTGGAAAAAATTTCATCACACTGAACCCATCGCAGAGGAAGAAGTCAGTGCGCTGGTTCAGTTTTTGGATGAAATTTTACAACCACTTTTTGAGCAATCCAAAGAGTTTAAGCCAGTAGCAATGATCGGAGCCTCCGGGACTTTTGATGTGGTGAACAGCATGATTGATCCAAAAGAGCAACAGAAATTGTATAGTCGTTTTTCTGCTAGATATTTTAAAGGTTTTTATAATAAAATTTTACCTGCAAACTTTGAAGAACGCATGGCAATGGATAAAATGCCGCCTTCCCGTGCGGATATGGCGGTTGCTGCTACGGTGCTAATTGATTTTATTATAAAAAAATGTCATATTCGTGATATTGTTGTTTCGAAATATGCGATGAAGGAAGGTATTCTCTCGGAACTCATGCAGGAAGCCATTCGGTAATCCATAGTTTTGAATATAAATATGAATTTATTGTATGGTAATAAAATTGCGTTTTGAACAAACTTAGTATTTTATTTATAATAAAATTTTTTATAATAAAATTCGCCTTCTCGCAATCCATCCTTGAAGTCGGAACAGGTATCGGATATTCTCTGGCCAATCACCCCGATTTTCCGGAAGTCAACCAACCGGCTTATTATGGAAATATTGGGTTTTTATATAATACAAAATTTAGTACTAAAGGCTGGGCGAATGCCTATCGCTATCCCATAGTTGGTGTGGAACTCGCTTTTCAGACTTTAGGTAATCAAGAGGTATTGGGGCAGGCGATTGGTTTGGCTCCGACGCTATCTCCCATGCTCTGGAGAAAGGAACAATTTTCTATCCAGCTAAAACTGGGATTGGGAGCCGCTTATCTCACCCGACCTTTTGATAAAATAGATAACCCTGAAAACACCGTCCTCGGCGCAAAGGGTAGTGCCTATGTCCTGGCATTCCTCAACGGGGAGTGGCACATCAAAAAGCGTTACGCTTTATTGATGGGATTGGGGATTACGCATTATTCTAACGGTAGTATTAGTAATCCCAATCTCGGAGCAAATGTCCCGACCTTTTACATAGCGCATCGATTTTTATATAAAAAAAAGGAGTTTGAATGGAAGGAAAACCAACAAATAAATTTTAATTGTAATTATAATAAAAAAATACGACCTTGGATAAGAGCTTCTTATGGCCTGACAGAAAAAAGTCTGGATGGCCCGCGTTACCCGGTTGGTGTAGGTGGAGTCGGCGTGCATCGTTCGCTGAGTTGCATTAATAGAATTAGTATAGGAGTAGAATATATTTATCATCGGGGAAATGAGCAATTCCTAAAGCACAACGAGGATGAAAGTGCGGAAGAAGAAGCCTGGCGATTGGTAGCATTTGCAGGGCATGAATTTTTGTTTGGGCAATTGGGGGTGATTGGGGAGGCCGGGATTTACCTCCGGGAGCACTTCGGTCAACGCAGTCGTTTTTCTACAAAAATCGGCCTGAATTTCTACCCGCGCAATCATTTCAAACACCCGAAGCATCAGCCATATATTGGTGCACATATCCGAGCCTATGGAGGGGAAGCAGAGTTTATTGAAATGGTTACGGGTTACTATTTCTAGAATTGGGAAAAAA
>JAHDCK010000124.1 GCA_020629915.1 Saprospiraceae bacterium | reverse complement strand
CTGACAGGAAAAGCGTTTTCGTGTCAATTAATTTAAACTGCCAAATTTTTAAAAACACTAAAAAATTGTCATTCCAAACCTAGGGAGGGATCTCGTCTAAACCTGGAAATCAGATTCCCAAGATATTCCAGAAATAAAGAGTTGGAACCTGTTCCTTGCGTTTAGGGATGAGAAAACAATAGAGTATACAATTATACTTGCTCTTTTTTAAGATTGGCTGCGTTAAAAAGCCTCGCCGATGCCCTGCATCGTCTGCGTTTTTTGCCTTGCCAACCTAAAAAATAACTGCGTCTAATTTGTACACTTTATTATTCTCTCATCCCTTAGCCAAGATCTCTCACTACTGACGCAAAGTCAGCACAAGTCCGTTCGAGATGACAAAATATTATGTGATTTTATTTGATTTGTTGCTTAAGCAATTAATAAAATTAACCCGACAAATAGAATGTGGATTTTGCTAAACATTCTAGTCCGGGTTTCCATCATCCTGCCCGGAAACTGTCAGGTGGAACACCTGACAGGAAAAGCGTTTTCGTGTCAATTAATTTAAACTGCCAAATTTTTAAAAATTTGTTTTAAAGACAACCCATGCAAAAAAACAGCCAGATTGACCAAAAAGACAGGCAACCAAATAAAGGGAAATTCTCCAATGATGCTATTAGCCGGCTCGTTCATAAAATAGCGGGTAGGCCCCGGAATAGATAAAATAGAAATCACAACAATTGTAGTAACTAATATTAGTCCAAAAACATTATATAAAACAGCTATCCATTTCGGTGCGCCCTTCTCAAATACAGCATAAGCCACGGGGATAGCGAACAGACCGGAAAGGATGTCAAAGTTGTAGCCTTCAAAGGTCATTTGGATGGGTAAAACATTTGCAAGAAAAAACATCCACAAGGCAATTTCCACAAACACTCTAAATGTTTGCAAATAAATTATATTTTTAGGAGGAATATGTTTTAACAACTCATCTACTGTAGAATTATTCCACAACCAAACGACTATCAGGAATGCAGGTAAAATGACAAATCCCGGTCTTGGCGGGAGTGATTCGTAATTGGCCAGCCATCCTGTCATTGCAATCATCATAACCAGACTTAATCCGGCAATGAGGGCAAACAAGGAACCTTTGAAAATCTTATTTTGCTTTTCAGCAGAAAAAGAAGTCAAAGGCAAGACTCTTTTAATTTGTTTAAAAATGAGGATCACACAAATGAAGGTGAGCCCCATAAGAAGAAGATTAGCTATTACTACATAATCCATTATTATATATTATTTTTTTATTGTAAAATAAAAAGTAGTCCCCTTTCCTTCTTCGGATTCTACCCAAATCTCTCCCTGATGCCGTTCAATGATCTTTTTACATACGGCTAGTCCAATGCCAGTTCCCCGCTTGAATTGATCTGAACGATGAAGACGAATAAACATTTCAAACAGTTTCTCCCGGTTTTCCTTAGGCACTCCTATTCCATTATCTTTTATATAAAATTCAAATTTATCTTCTAGTTCTAAAAACCCAACTTCAACTTTTGGGACAATTTTTTCATTATATTTAAAACCATTATTTATCAAATTATAAAATAATCGAAAAATCAATTGTCGGTTTCCACGAAT
The DNA here is from genome assembly GCA_020629915.1 of Saprospiraceae bacterium. Lineage (GTDB taxonomy): Bacteria > Bacteroidota > Bacteroidia > Chitinophagales > Saprospiraceae > JAHDCK01. Next base: position 10,140 of record JAHDCK010000124.1, on the reverse strand, counting down.
AACAGGAAGCTCATTGAAAATCAGTCGTCCATTACGTTGAGAGAGCAAAGAATGAATACTTTGTTCTACATTAACAAGGATGACATTGATATCAATTTCATGATTAAAAGCATTAATATTAGAAATTTTAGAATATTCTAAAATTTCTTCTATCAATTGGTGCATCCTTCTGATATTATCATTTATAAAATAAAGATATTCATCATATTTGTAATTATTATCTTTTTTAAGGCTATTTGACAAAAGTGTAGCGAAGCCTCCAACAGTTCTAAGTGGCTCCTTGAGATCATGAGAAGTTACATGGGCAAAGCTTGCCAAAGCCTTATTGGATTCTTCCAGGTCTTTGGTGTAAGAAAGAATTTTTTCCTGAGCTTCTTTATAACCTGTTAAATCCGTTCCCACAAATACATATCCATATTTATTGTTATTTTTATTAAATATAGGTGAAATAGTCATAAGAATAGTTAAGGGCTTTCCGTTTTTTTGAATATAAAATTCATGCTGGAGGGTTTCATCGGCCTTTAACTGTTGTATCTTTTCCCGGACCTCTTCCCAATTAGACAACTCCAAAAGTTTGGGTAATAATTTATCTTCAATAGTAGTTTTTTCCAGATGAAAAAGCTCGGCAGCAGATTTGTTTACTTCTTTTATTTGAAAAAAGTCATTGGTTAAAATTAAAACATTATCCATAATATTGGTAATGTTTTCCATAACCCGGTTAGAGTTTACTTCAAAAAATTTAAACCCGGTAAAACCCCAGGCAAAAAACAAAACTCCAGGTAAAACCGTGAGGCTTTCATTCACCGGACTAACACCTTCGAGATAAATTGTGTTGCCATAATTTTGAAAAAAACTGAATGGAAAATTAAGAACCAATACCCATAACAAAACCCAACGCCATCTTTTCATCCTGATATCCTGTGTCAGATAAATGGCTTGCCAGGCAAAATAAAGCCCCATTGCATAACAACCGGCAATCCAAACAGAAATGATATAATTAAACCAATTGGGATGAGGCACATTCATTCCCCAGTTTCCAGTATTTAATTTTAAAATTTCTCCTAATCCAAGCCCTGTAAAAACCTCCAGATAAAACCAAACAAAGGGCAACCCTAAAACATATACAAAAAACAAAATTCTAACAAACAGGTTATAGCCCCGGTTTTCACTTTTGGCATAAAAACAAAGAGCTGTCGTAATAAAGGCGACAACAAAATAGGCCATTCCTTGCTGAAAGTGCATCCAGGAAGAAGCTAAGTCGGCTGACTCAATCCGCTCCATTTCACTAATGCCCCAAATCATAATACCCATAGCAAGACACATCAGAAAAAACATTTGATAAAGAAAGTTTTTTCTGTCCAGCAACAGTACCTTTATCCCAATCATCAGGACCAGAATAGCTGTTAAAAGGGTGCCAAGGACTATCATATTCATATACTTAGCAGCTTAAAAACTAAATGGTTAAGCAACTAATGGTTCAAGTTATAAAAAATTGAACCACTAATTAATAAACAATATCACGAGAGGTTGATACTATTAATTTAAACTGTATGATATTTGGGGCGGTTTAAATTGATTACTTCCTTACCTGCTTAGGTAAATTTATACGAATATTTTGATAAATAGTTACGACCAAATGTTAATGGATGAAAGTATGCTTTCCTAAAAAATGATTCATTGATAAATTACTATATCTAAATTATTATAATTTATTAGAATGCGTTCTTTTTTTATTTTTACTTTACTCAATTCATTTACCTTTGCATGATAAAAATATTTTATGGCAAATTCAAATTATATTCCCGGCGACACGATTGTGGCACTGGCTACGCCACAAGGCGTAGGAGCCATTGGAGTCATCCGCTTGTCCGGGCCGAAGGCCATTGCCATTTGTGATTCGGTTTTTTATGGCAAACAATTATCTGAGCAGGCTTCTCACACCATCCACTTCGGGACGATTCGCTCGGATGAGGGGAATGTCATTGACGAAGTTTTGGTGAGTTTATTTATTGCGCCCAAATCTTATACCAAAGAAAATGTCGTAGAAATTTCAGGGCATGGCTCGCCTTATATTTTACAGCAAATTATACAAATTTTAATAAAAAAAGGAGCGAGAATGGCCCAGCCCGGTGAGTTTACTTTAAGAGCCTTTCTAAATGGTCAGATGGATCTTTCTCAGGCAGAAGCCGTCGCCGATCTCATTGCAGCCAACTCACAAGCCTCCCACCAAATTGCCATGCAGCAAATGCGGGGCGGTATCTCTACAGAAATCCAAAAACTACGAAGAGAACTCATCGACTTCGCTGCATTGATTGAGTTAGAATTGGATTTCGGAGAGGAAGATGTGGAGTTTGCCGATCGTAAAAAACTGGAAAATTTAATTATAAAAATAAAAAATCTGTTGCAAACCCTGATGGATTCCTTTCGATTGGGGAATGCCCTAAAGGAGGGAATCAATACGGTCATCGCCGGAAGACCCAATGCCGGAAAATCCACCTTGCTCAATGCACTCCTCCAGGAAGATCGCGCCATCGTTTCTGACATCGCCGGGACGACGCGTGATCTCATTGAAGAAATTTTAAATATAGATGGAATTACATTTCGCTTAATCGATACAGCAGGGCTTCGGGAAGCCACGGACACGATTGAAGCTATAGGAATAAAAAAGACGCTGGAAAAAGTCAATCAATCTTCCATTTTAGTATATGTATATGACAGTTTTGATCTGGAACCGCCACAAGTAAAAGAAGATATTGCCAAACTCTACAAAGAAGGCATGAAGGTTTTAATTATAGGAAATAAATCAGACATGATTGAAAATATGTACAATCAACAAGCCCTGCAATATGACAAATATTATAAAGAAAAATATCAAAAAGAAAACTGGGGAGGTATCCATAAGGAATTTGAGGAAAGAGGTTTTTTACATATAAAAGAAGTATCTGCCAAGACAAACAGAAATATCATTCTTATAAAAAGATATTTAATAAATTTGGCTATTGGAGATGGACTAACCGCCAACCAAACTATCGTTGCCAACAGCCGTCACTATGAAGCCTTGAGCGGAGCGCATCAGTCACTCGATCAGGCATTGACCAATTTGCAGTCGGGTATCACGGGAGATTTTGTGGCAATGGATATCCGCCACGCTTTGAATTACCTTGGAGAAATTACCGGGGAGATTTCTACGGATGATTTGCTGGATTCTATCTTTACGCGATTTTGTATTGGGAAGTGATTTAAAGACTCTGCCTGTTTTTCCCTACGGGAGTTCGTAATTAATAACCTCATCCTTAAATAAAAAACCCGAATTGCAAAAATACAATCCGGGAATCTTTAATCTTAAATTAAATTTTTGACTATCCGTAGATGTCTTCTTTTTTAAATTTTCTAACTAACAGATAGTAGAAAATTGCACGGTACTTGTTGCGGTTTCCTTTCCCGAATTTTTCAACGGCTTCGGCGATGGCTTTGTCTAGTTTTGGCCCGTCGTCAAGTCCCAGTTTTTTAATCAGGAAATTTTTCTTTACACGCTCCAACTCAGCAGGATCGCTGGAAGAAACTTTGGAAGCATCCGCTCTGTAAATAGCAGGTCCGCAACCTTTAGTTACTTTTCTGAGTAAGTCATCATCGATGCGCTTCATACCCAGTTTTTCTTTCATTTCTTTTTTGTAAAGCTCTACAGCTTCTTCAAATTTACTCATAATTGTTTTTATTTAGGATTTAGAAAAAAGATATACAAATTTTTTATGGGGAAGTCCTTCGGTTGATTGGAGTAAAATTATTCATCTTGTAGACGCAAAACTGATAAAAAGTTACGCATAGTTACGCATTTTTTTTATTTTTATAAAGTTTGTTGTAAAAAAAATTCCTCCCTGGTTTTCTTTCCTTTGATTTATTCATTATAAAATATGAAAAATAACATTTCGATACTCTTCTGATTATTTTTGTGCTCTGCCTTTTCACTGGTACAACCGTAGGATTATCACTGGGAGAAAAATGAATCACCTGGGAATTTTGTGCGGCGTTCTTTTCTGGTATGTATAGAAGAACTCCCCCCACTCTGTCATCAAAAGGAGCCTTTGGGGGTTCTTCCAATTCTAAAAAATTCCATTTTTTTTATGTTTTATTTTACAATAGGAAAATTTAAATGAAAGTTTAAATGAAAATGAAAATGAAAATTTAAATGAAAGTTTAAATGAAAGTTTGAGATCCTGAATTTACTACTGTACATGAAATAAATATAAAAAATAGACTGACGTAGGTTTCATCCCGATGAGTTTATCGGAATTTGCAATCTACACCGGAACGCTCGTGGCGGGTTTGTCCCGATAGAATCATCGGGGTTTTAACCGCTTTCACACAAGTTAAAAACCTGTTGACGCATTTCGGATTAGGCAAGCCTAATCCGGTCAGAATACCTTTATGTACAAAAGTGCTTCATGTCCAGTATCCAGTAGTGTAGATCCTGAATATTGTGACCTGATAAACTCCTTATTTGCTATCCTTTACTTTGGTTTTGTCCGATTTTGGTAAAATGAATGCCAAGGCAAGAAATATGGGTTCATTTTTGTACCTGTCTATATGTTTATTTCGTCTAAAAATAAATTTGGCTTATGGAACAAAATAAATCTTCCTTTCGTCGAGCCCATAAAAATAAAACAGATCAACCCTTAACTTCAACCCGCCATAATATTATGGTCTTTGAAGACTATCTCACACTCGCTTCCCTGATTGGTAACTGTCCGCATAGTTACTTTACTTTCTTCGTTAAGGAAGAACGGCACACTGTTATCAAATCTGAGGAAACCTGCTCTGTCATACCCGGAGATACGATATGCAAAACTATCCTTGAAAAACGCGCTCCTCTCATTGTATCTGATTTGCATTCACATCCTGAATTTTGTAATAATCCATTTGTTTTAAATACAAAACCTTCACCTCGTTTTTATGCAGGATTTCCTATTTTTTTTGAAGATGCGCTTGTCGGTTCGTTATGTATCGTTGATTATGTGCCCAGGCAATTAACTTCCCACCAGATAACCGGAATGAAAATTTTGGTAGAAAAGTGCAGCCGGGAACTGGAATCCAAAACAATGGATCAATCTCTGGAAGATATTCTAAACTATCAGGAACATTCAGAAGATCTCCTGGAAATTCGAGAAAACCTTAAAAATATTCTTATACAAAAAGAAAAAATATCCATGCAGGAGGTAGAACTCAACCAACTCTACCTGGAACTGACTCAAAAGAAAAGAGAATTAGAATTGATTACCGATTCCAGCCCGTTTTGTATTTCATTTATTGATACTGATTATTGCTATCAGTTTAATAATAAAACGTATGAAGATTGGTTTGGTGTATCCAATCATTCACTGAAGGGTCAATCCATAAAATCTGTACTTGGGGAACAAACTTTCCAAAAGGTCAAACAACATTACGACCGGGCTTTTAGTGGTCATAAATTTGTTTTGGAAGAAAACATCCTTTTTAATAACGGAGAAGAAAAATTTTTGCGGGTCACTTATATTCCTGCCCGGAATCATCTGGATGAAATTATTGGCGTTTACTTATTTGCTGAAGACTTATCGGAAATAAACAAATACCAAAAAGAACTAAAACGTTCTAATGATGAGTTAATGAGGTTTGCCCATGCAGCTTCCCACGATTTGAAATCCCCTTCCCGATTGATGACTCATTTCAGTCAATTATTATTAAAAAAGTATTCAGATCAACTGGATGACAACGGCAAAGAATATTTAAATTTTATTGCTACGAGTGCCATTGATATGCAAAATCTCATTGATACTCTGTTGGAGTTTGCCCAGGCAGGTAAAAAGGAAAATGAAAAAATCCAAACTCTCACTATGGAGGATATTTTATATATTGTAAATAGAAATTTAAAATTAGAAATCCAGGAATCCCACACGCTTATTCAGGTAAAAAACAAAGGTGTAAAAATTAAATGCAATCTCCATAAATCCGTTCAAATATTCCAAAACATCATATCCAATTCCATTAAATACAGAAACCCGAAAAATGCCCCAACTATTCAAATTGAAGCAAAAAATCAGGGGACTTTTGTTCAGTTTTCCATTTCGGATAATGGCATTGGCATCAAGGAAGAACATATAACAAATATTTTCAATTCTTTTTATAGAATTCACCATGAACAAAAAAATGGTTTTGGGATTGGTTTGACCACCTGCCTGAAAATTGTGGAAAGTTACGGGGGGAAGATATGGGTAGAATCCGAATATGGTAAAGGTTCTGTTTTTCACTTTACTTTACCAGCTAATGAAAATGGAGTGCCGGCCGGACGGGTGAGCGGCTAGGCAAGAGTTTTTTAATCTTCTAATTTTCCTCTCCACTCCAGAAGTCCGGAGTAAGATTCATCATATAAGTTTTGTTCTGGTTGAGTATTTTCTTTTCCTGTAATCCAAATCGTTTTCATCCCCAATGCTCGCCCAAATTCCAGGTCGGAAATAGAATCACCCACCATAATACTTTGTTCAAAAATGACTTCGGGAAAATCCCGTTTGGCCCAAAGTCCCATACCTGTAGCTGGTTTTCGGGTTGGTGAATGGGTATTAGCCAGATCCGGACTATAGTATATGGCATCCAGTCGGCCTCCTGAGGATTCGATGGTTGTTTTCATTTGCTGGTGCAAGGCGATTAGATTTTCTTCGGGTAGGATTCCCTTAGCAATGCCTTGTTGATTCGTTACAATAAATATTTTTTTAAAATACGTATTAAAATATTTTATTGCTTCTGTAACACCGGGCAAAAATTCAAATTCTTCCCATTCACTTACGTATCTCCCCGGCAATCTTTTATTGATAACGCCATCACGATCCAAAAATAAATAATGATATTTTTTATAAGAATTATTCTTCATTACCAAACAAAGCTGCTTCAACTAACTCACAAATAATATGTCCTATCATAATATGAGCTTCCTGAATCCGAGGAGTATCATCAGACGGCACTTTGAATAAAACATCACAATTATTATTCATTTTTCCGCCATTTAATCCGGAAAAACCTACAACGATCATTTGTTTTTCTTTAGCTGCTTCTATTGCTTTAAGGATATTTGGCGAATTGCCGGAAGTAGAAAAAGCCAACAAAACATCTCCGGGTCTGCCCTGCCCTCTTATCGCTCTGGCATACACTTCCTCAAAACTATAATCATTAGCCACGGCAGTCATATATGAAGTATTTACATGCAGTGCTTCTGCAAAAAGTGCGGGGCGATCCAAATAAAATCTGCCTGACAATTCTCCTGCGATATGTTGCGCATCCGCTGCGCTTCCCCCATTGCCACAAAACAATACTTTTCCGTCTTTTTTATAACAATTAATTATATACAAACAGACCTTTTCTACCTGTTCAATCATTTCCACATTCTCCAAAATCCGTTTCCGAACCTCAAGACCCTCCGATATTCTTTTTATAATTAAATTCTTCATTTAAAAAATAAATTCAATTCTACATTCTACATTTTTCACTCTTCACTCTTCACTCTTCACTCTCAATTCTACATCCTTAATCCGGATATTCAAATTCATTAATGCCTCTTTTAAAAACCACCCGCCTGACAAACTCCTGAATAAAACCAATGCCGTAGGCACATAGTTGAATCAAGGCCGCGATAACACTTAAAAATCCAACCCAAAGACTTTTATTCTGAAGGGTAGCATCCAGAAAAATAGCCAGGCTCCACAGACCTAGCGGAGCGGAAAATACCGCGCCCAAAAATCCTCCAAAAATTAGCGCAGGGATGCAAAGCAATACATAACACAAAAAGCAAAAAGGGAACCAGTGCATAAGTTTTAAAGATTCCGGAAAAAATTGATATACGTTTATTCTAGATTTTCCAAAGAATTTTAACTGGTTGAAAAAGCGTCGGAAATCCGTTCTGCGTTTGTGGTAAACAAAAGCCTTATCGATCAACCCTGTTTTGAATCCTTTCTTTAAAATTCGCAAACTAAATTCCAGGTCTTCTCCCATCCGGGTGATGATAAAACCTTTCGTTTTTTTATATACTTCTTTTGAAATGCCCATATTAAAACTTCTGGGCTGAAATTTTCCCAGGTGTTTTTTACGCCCGCGTATTCCACCCGTTGTAAAAAGAGAAGTCATAGCATAACTAATGGCTTTTTGGATGGGTGTAAAATCCGGGTGAGCGGCATCGGGTCCGCCAAAGGCATCCAAGGGGGTTTCTTTTAAAAAATCATTGATGTATTCCAGATAATTTTCAGGCACTAATACATCAGAATCTAATATAATAAAATAATCACCTTTTGCACGGGCAAAGCCATAATTCCGGGTAAATCCCTGCCCTTCATTTTCCTTATAAAAATACTGCACATCCAGACGATCTTTAAAGGCATTCACTTCTGCCTCACCTTTCACCTTTGAACCATCTTCTATGACCAAAACCTCAAAATGAGTATAGGTTTGCTTCGTGAGGGTTTCTAGCAATTCCCGAATTTCATCCGGGCGATTATACAAGGGTATGATAAAGGAATAAAAAATCATATTTAGGCTCCTATGTCCTGACAGGTGATTCAAATTTTTTCACGAATCAAAGGTAAACGAATTTTAAGGAAAGAACAAGGAGAAGGATTTGGAATTGGGGAATCAAAATTTCAAACTAAATAACCAAAATTGCCAGATTGCGAGTGCTATCCCCAAAACAAAATATACAACAAAAAACCATATATACTTTGCAGGAATACTTAAGGCTTGACGATTGGTTGTCCAAACCGGATAACCCCATTTTTTTATTATAAAATAACTTAAAATACTTGCTGCGAGCAACGCCACTCCTTCCCAAATACAAATCCGGCCAATGATGTACCCCGGAACCTTTTCCAGCAAATAGGGATTGATGACGGTAAGGGCAAAAGCTGCCCAAATCAAAAACAACAAGATTGTTAATATAATAAAAAATATAAAATTAAAAATCTTCATTTTAAAACCTCAGGGATAAGCAGCTCGCTCCCCCATCTACTTTTTGAAACTCAGATAATTCTAATTCAATAACAGGATAACCCATCTCCTTTACGGCCTGAATGGTTTTGGGAAAGCCATGAGGCATCAGTACTTTTCCATTTACCCAAACAGAATTGGCAGCATACGCTTCTTCCTTTGGGACGACAAACCTATTGTACTTTTGAAACGCCGGATGATCTTCCAATTCTCCATAAACCAATAAATTATTATTTTCTAAATAAGAAACACCTGTTTTAAGATGAAGAAAAGAGGTTAAAGGAACTAAAGAAGCAGAAAAATCATATTTGTATAATAGTTTAACCAATTCTTTTGCTCCGGCTTCATTCGTTCTGCCGGTCACTCCGATATAAAAATGCTCCCCAGCCATCATCACATCACCAGCCTCCAGTGTTCCTGGAAAATCTATCATTTCAATATCATTAAAATACTTTTCTAAGGTAGAAGAAATTAGATTTCGCTCCCCATTTCGGGATGGGGCTCCGGGATTGGTTATAATAGCACACCTCGAAGTACAAAGGGCGACATCTTCCACAAAAACGGAATCCGGAAATCGAAAATCCTCAGGCAGGATATCTACCTCCAGTCCGCAAATTTGAAGAGCAGCAATGTATAGTCGGTGCTGCTGCAAGGCAATTTGAATATCAGGTTTACCCAAATCAACAGAGGTCAAACCTTCAGCCAGCTGAGGGCAAGGCCTCCTGACAATCGCATGTTGAAACAAGGACATGTGTTATAAATGCTTAAGTAGTGGTGTCATTGCTGACACCTGATGGTTTAATGAGATTTTTTTTCAGGGAAGGGTTAATTCCCCGATAATATTGGTTTGCCGCAAGATATAAAAAAGCTTCGGGAATAAAAATTCCCGAAACCGGATTGAGAAGGTCGAATTGCTTTAGTGTTTGATAAATTTTCCTGTTAAAAAAGATTGCGTTTACAATGCCAAAAATATAAATATGCAATAATTTAAAATGCAAGATAAAAGACAATTTTCATTATGACCAGGCAAGTTTTGTATGACGTAAGACATTTTTTAAATTAAGCCGGATACTATTTTAAAATTGTGACTTAGAAGCTGTTTGAATTTGATCTTTTTTTAATATTAGGTCTCTTTTTGTCTTA
>JAHDCK010000123.1 GCA_020629915.1 Saprospiraceae bacterium | reverse complement strand
GTAAGACAAAAAGAGACCTAATATTAAAAAAAGATCAAATTCAAACAGCTTCTAAACACAATTCTAGTAATAAGTGGAAATATTGCCAAAGTTCACGAGTTGTAAGCTGGCCTGTTTATTGATCTTGAAAATAAAACCCTCAAGTAGCATTTTTTATAATACTAATTTTATTTATATATTTTAATATAAGCTTTATAATGAGAATAAAAATTTTGTTTTTTGTAATAATTAGTTTTTTAATTCTAAAAATGGAGGCCCAGCAAACGGTTGGATTATTTGCTAATGAACCGGAATCTTTTAACGGGTACACTTTATTTACTGGAAATAATCTCCAGCAAACCTATTTGCTAGATAATTGTGGAAAATTAATCAATCAATGGAATTCCAATTATACGCCCGGATTGTCTGTTTATCTTATGGATGATGGTAATCTCCTTCGGACAAACCGAATCCCCAGCACATTTCAGGGCGGAGGCTCCGGCGGACGGATTGAAATATTGGATTGGAATAGCGAGGTGCTTTGGGGGGTAGATTATTCTACCACACAATACCATCAGCATCATGATATAGAGGCTTTGCCAAACGGAAATATTTTGGTCATTGCCTGGGAGTATCACTCTGTTGCGGAGGCCGTAGCCGTTGGACGAAACCCGAATACTGTTAATCAGCAGGGAATCTGGTCGGAGAAAATCGTAGAACTCGAACCTGTTTTTCCGGATGATTACAATGTCGTTTGGGAATGGCGGGCCTGGGATCATCTCATCCAGGATTATGATCAGATGATTCCCAACTATGGTGTTGTCTCTGAACATCCTGAAAAAATTAATATTAATCAAACGGTAGGAGCTAATGCGGTGGATTGGTTACATATTAATGGAATTGATTATAATGAAACACTGGATCAAATTGTACTTAGTGTTCGGAGTATGCACGAATTGTGGATCATTGATCACAGTACGACGACTGCCGAAGCAGCTGGTTCCACCGGAGGCAATTCCGGTAAAGGCGGAGATTTATTATATCGATACGGCAATCCCCAGACTTATGATTTGGGAGGCCCGGCGGATAGAGTATTTTATGGGCAACACGATGCAAAATGGATCCCCGAAGGTTATCCAAATACCGGTAAGATATCAATTTATAATAATGGAAATAACCGCCCGGACGGAGCCTATTCCACCATAGAAGTCATAGAGCCGCCCTTGCAAGCAGACGGAACTTATGCCTTCACAGCAGGGCAGGCTTACGGGCCGGAAGACTTGTGGATGAGTTTTGATGGAGAGCCGGGGAATGGGTTTTATTCTCCTAATATTTCCGGGGTTCATTTTTTGCCAAACGGCAACTTTTTTCTTTGTGCCGGGGCAGGAGGAAGGTTTATGGAGTTTACCATGAGTGGAGATTTGGTATGGGAATATATCAATCCCGTGAATGTAGATGGAATCATTCCACAGGGATCAACTCCAATGGGAAATAATGTCTTTAGGGCGGAGCGGTTATCTCCGGATCATCCCGGTCTGGCAGGAAAAGATCTGACTCCCGGTGCTTCTTTAGAGCAACAAATGACTTTTTGTTCTATAGAAGTAAATACGAATGAAGTGAATAATGATTTTATTGATATAAATGTTTTTCCAAATCCAGCCCAATCTGAATTTGAAGTAAAAATTGCTGAAATCCCAAATTTTAATATGATTTTATTAGATGCCACAGGACGGCAAATTTTTCATCAATCCCACATTTCGGGAAGTACTCAAGTAGACTGTTCCGGATTTCCAAGAGGGATATATTTTATTAAAATTCACTATTCGGAAACTGATTGTTATTATAAAAAAATAGTTTTGAAGGACTAATCTTTTATTTTTCCTCTGCTTAAAATAACTGTTCGACCGATAAAAGAAACCTTTGGTCGGTAAACTCTTTAAGGCTGTAACAGGACTTTGTTACAGCTCGTCTCATTGTTGAAACTCAGAGCATTTTTCCTTTTAAAATCATGTCAACAATGAGAAAACTAACTTTAATTTTTAGCCTGATGATTTTTGCTGTTTCATTTATTTATGGACAACAAAGCACAGGTGTCGTAAACGGAACCATCCTGGATGAAAAAAATCAACCACTGGATTATGCCAATGTTCTATTATTAAATGCGTCAGATTCTACTCTGGTAAAAGGAAGCTTAACGGACTCCTCCGGAACCTTTCAGTTCACCAATCTTTCCTTTAAGGATTATATTGTTCAGGCAAGCATGGTGGGATATGGGGATGTTTACTCTCCGGTATTTCACCTGAGTGAAAGTCAAGCCAATCATCAAATGGGTAACTTGTCTTTTTCTAAAAGCAATGTGGATTTAGATGAAGTGGTGGTGAAGGCCAAAAAGCCTTTCATAGAAATGAGGGCGGATAAGATGGTGGTAAACGTAGAAGGAAATGCCGTTGCTGCCGGAGACAATGCTTTGGAAGTTTTGCGGAAAGCCCCAGGCGTAATCGTGGATCAAAATAACAATATTTCCCTACAGGGAAAGCAAGGTGTTTTGGTGATGATAAATGGCAAAAGATCCTATTTGTCTGCCGAGCAGGTGGCTCGAATGTTGGAAAATATGTCTGCCAACGAAATCCAAAATATTGAATTGATTACCAATCCATCTGCCAAATACGATGCAGAAGGCAATGCCGGCATTATCAATATTGTGATGAAGAAAAATAAAAACCACGGATTCAACGGTCAGGCAACTGCTAATGTAAGACAAGCCACTTATTTTGGATATGCGGGAGGCTTGAATTTGAATTATAGAAATAAACATATTAATCTTCATGGTGGGTATGACTATAATTTATTTCGCCGATATAAAATTATGGATCTAAGACGGTCGATCGCTCATGAGGGAGACTATACAGAGATGAACCAATTTTCTACCAATCGGGGACGATCCAGTAATCATTCCTATAAGGCAGGGCTGGACTGGATGATTTCAGATAAAACCTCCGCCGGGGTGATGTTTAAAGGATCTACCGGGCGATGGTCAGATTTGGGAAATTATAATTTGTATTTTACAGGTGATTTGCCGGGGGATTTCTCCCATGTCAATACACTGGATGATACCTCGGATGAGTGGGAGGATTTTTCTTATAATATAAATTTTAAACATTCATTTGATGATAAGGGAAAGGAATTGACAGCAGATGTTGATTATTCTACTTTTCACAATCCCGCAAATGCGTTTTATGAAAATATGTTTTATAATAATGAGAATGTAGAGGTTACTGATCCCTATTTGTTGAGAAGTGAAATCGCATCCGATGTTTCCATTAAAGCAGCAAAGGTGGATTACGCTCAACCCATTGGCGAAACGATTAAACTGGAAACCGGACTAAAAAGCAGTTTTGTTTCTACGGATAACGGAATTCTATTTGAAGAATTTGAAGGAGAGGAGTGGATAAAGGATGAAGGAAGAACAAATATGTTTACTTATGATGAGAATATTTTTGCCGCTTATGCAAATGTCTCCAAAAAGTTTGAAAAATTTTCCTTGCAGGCTGGATTGCGGTCGGAGTACACTCAATCAGAAGGATACTCTGAGACCCTGGATGAACGCAGGAAAACAGATTATATTAATTTTTTTCCTAGTGTAAGTTTGTCTCACACGATTAAAGAAAAGCACAATATGAGTTATTCTTATTCCCGTAGGATTAGACGACCTTCCTATCAGGACTTGAATCCTTTTTTATATTATTTGGATCAATATACATTTAGCAAAGGGAATCCTTTTTTGCAGCCGCAATTTACCCATAGTTTAGGTGTGAATTATTCTTATGGACAGTTTTTATATGTAAGTGCAGGATATGATCATACCTCTGACCGAATCATGGAAATTCTGGAGCAGGATGATGCCAATAAAATTACCAATCAAACAACCATTAATGCTGACCTGGAACAAACATTTGAGTTGAGTGTTTCTTCTCCCATTCCAATTAAAGAATGGTGGATGGTTAGGCTCACAACTTTCGGTGGGTATAATCATTTTAAAACGGATTTGCCCAATGGTGATTTATTGAATAACGCTTCCTTTATGGGATATTTTCAGGCAGTGAATAATTTTAATATAAATAAAAAAATACAGGCAGAATTATCGGGATCTTATCAAACCGGTCTGACTTGGGGCATGTTTCAGCTAAAACCTCAAACAAGGGTAGATGCAGGAGTAAATATGAAAGTTCTGGATGGAAAGGGCCAATTGAAATTATCAGTCAATGATATTTTCTTCACGGGTGGCAATAATGTTGAAATTGAAGAAGGGAGCATCCAGGTCCGATTGATCAACAGATGGGACAGCCGAAGAGTAAAACTCGGTTTTACTTATAATTTTGGAAATCAGGATATGAAACCAACACGCAGGAGAAAATCTGCTACAAGTGATGAACAAAATCGGGTGAAGCGGAATAGTAATTAAATTTAGTTTTCTTATATATAAAGAAAGAGGCCGCAATTTTGCGGCCTCTTTTGTCATAGAGTGTTTAGTCTGGGGTATTGCTTTAGTGCTGATTTTTATATGAAAATTAGTGTTATATTAAAAGACGCTCCAGTTGCTTTAAAAGCAATGGAATTGGGATAAACAGTTTCAAATATTTGGTATGGAGTAGAAACTTAAACTTTGAGTAACGAATCAAATTACAGTTTGGACATCATCAATTTCTCTTGATAATGTTTGATAGTCAAAGTCATAATAGTGCATGTTTAAATTTTCATGATTGAGAGAAAGCCTTTAAATTTTATTTTGGAAGAGATGAGCGACCGAACCTGCAAGGTGAAAGTCTCTTTAGACTTTCAGGTAAGCGAACCACTTGTGGACGGGTTAGCTTGCAGTCGGATGCGGGCAATCCGACGAAAAATTTAACGAAGTCCAGAATAAAATTTGCGGCTTGTAGCCGATTAATGGAATTTTAAGCATGCTCTAATGAGGCTATTCTCAAAGCTAATTGTTTTATCTGAAAAACCCCAGAATTTGGATGATTTTTTTATTCCTTAGGAAAGTTGTCCTCTAGTACATCCCAAGTATGGTCAGCCAGTAATCTAACCGTTGCAAGGTAAGCTTTGAAGGGGATTTTACGACCCCATTCATTTGGGCCTACAAGAGAAACGACATATTTATTGTTTTTTCTTTGATACAAATAATAAATATAAGAAATGCGAGGTTCAAAACTCAATTCTGCTTCATAAATCAATTCACTGACTTCCCGGCGGCGTTGAAGTGCTTTGGCTTGTTCGGCCAATAATTCAAATTGCTCCTGCAACTGGCCCATTTGATTTTCGGTTTGCTGGTACATTGCATTCAGTGCCCGTCCCTTTATTTTTCCTTTATCTTCCGGCTTGATAACAGCTCCACCTACGTTATGGCTGTAAGGAAGCAGACCTGGATTTTCAGCTACTTTATCCTTATCAATAGGATTGATAAATTCTTCTTCCTCTTTATTTTTTTCTTTATCTGACATAAAACATTTTTTTTCACTGCTAAACATTATCACAAGAAATTGAATATGTCCAAACTGTATTTTTTAAACTATTCTGCGTTATTTTCCTCGTAGCTTCGATAAGCTTTCCAGAAAATGCCTTGCCTATTTTAAAAAACCAAAAATTAAGCATGCTCTTAAAACAAAGATAGGGCATTCCGGTTCAAACCAAAACGATAGTAATTTTCTAAACTGCTCCTTATTTATTGAACGGGGGCTTTTATATTAGAATGAATTATTTGTAAATAACCATTATTATTAGCTACCAGTAAAGCGGGCTGCCTATCTTTGCCCAACCAAATCAATTTTAAATCTTTAACATTTCCGGGTAGAAATAATCCACTTTCGTAGGGCCGAACAGCTTCAAATTTTTCCTTATTGCTCCCGTCCAACAACAAACCAACACCCGCATCATATCGGGCTGTTTCTACTTCTGTGTTGTATTTGTTTCCAGCCACAACAATGTCCGGGATTTTATCGCCGGTAAAATCATGGAGCACAATTCCATTTATCGGCGCAAATTCCGTTTCTACAGGCAAGCGCATTTTTTCAAATCCATCACCCGTATTTTTTAAATATAAATGAGAAAAATCTGTAGCTTCAAAATGCAAGGCAGTTTCCAATTTGTCTTTTCCATATACTTTTTCTGTAGATGCATTAGCGAACCCTTCAAAGGTTGGAAATTTTTGGGAAACAAATGGCATTTGCTCAGTGGAGCATTCTTTTCCGCGCACGGGATATTCTATGCCATTATAACTTTTACTCAAAACGATATCCGCCGTTCCGCTATCATCAAAATCTGTGCAATAAACATCCAGCGGTTTACCGTCTTTTACTCCAAATTTATTGTTTTTACCTATATTTCCAATTAAAATATCAAGGTCACCGTCTCCATCCATATCTTCGGCAGCAATGCGATTCCACCAGCCAACTGTATTTTCCAAATTGTACTCCGCCGTTACATTCACAAAGGAATCTCCTTCATTTCGGTAAAAGGAAACAGGCATCCATTCTCCAACAAAAATAATATCTGGTTTTTTGTCATTATTAAAATCTACCCAAAGCGCATCCCGCACGATGCCTTTTTCATCCCGTTCAAAATCAAGAGGAGAAAATTTTCCATTTTCATTTTTTAGAATATATGTTTTTTCGGCATAAGGATATTTGCCAGGAATCGCTCCACCGCAAACCACCAAATCCAAATCTCCATCCCCATCCATATCATTTGCTTTTACGGCAGTGCCGCTCATTTTAAAATTGGGTAATCGGCTATTGTCTTTTTTGAAATTTCCATTACCAGAATTCATATATAATCTATCTTGCAGTTCATTCGCTCCCGCAGAAAATTCTCCGCCACCACCACTGACAACATATAAATCCATCGTTCCATTTCCATCCGCATCAAAAAATAAGGCAGCTAAATCTTCCGAACCTGCATCTTTCTCCCAGGGGCCGGAAGCAGGAGAGAAATTTCCATCAGGTTTTTGAATATATAATTTACCATTCATGTCTTTGGCGCCTCCAACATAAAAATCTTCCAGGCCGTCTCCATTAGCATCGCCAACGGCGAGGCCAGGGCCAAGGGTGGATTGTCGATGGGGGAGCAGAACTTCTTTGGCAAAATCATTATATTTATTTTCTTTATGAATAAAATCAATCCCCGATTCAGCTGGTGTTTTGGCGGAGAAAATATAGTCAGTTTTTTCAGTAGGCGTGGCCTTAACAGAGGCTTCACTTTCTTTTAATATAAAAATTCCATTTATTTTAGGGTTTTTGATGTTTTGAGTTTTTCCGGAAAGCCATTCCACCTGAATTTCACTTACAGCCTCCCAATCACCCAACCCAAAATGCAACAGGGAGGGCAGGTGTCCCAGATAACCCCGAACCGGGCTGTATTCCTGATACAATTTTTTTCCCTGGTGTTTAAGCGTAACCTTTGCATTGTATTCCGTGCCGGGTTTGTTGCCTTCCAGCTTTACTTGCAGGTAATTTCCGTTAGATTTTGTATTTGCATTATTTTTATATATAAAAGCAGGTTCGTCAATATTATTGATGACGAGATCCAGATCCCCGTCATTGTCCAGGTCGGCATAAACGGCACCATTGGAAAAGGAAGTATGAGAAATACCCCATTCATTCGCTACATTTTTGTATTCATAAACATTTCCATTATTTTTATAAAAATAATTCGGTTGTTTTACCGAAGGGAATTTTTTGACTGTTTCTAAAACATCTTCCTTAGAAATATTCTTCCGGCCTTTTTCTTTTTGGAGTTTGGCCATATTTCTATTGTTCGTTCTTCTGATATCTTGGTTTTTTGTATCTCTTTTAAATCCATTTGTAATAAAAATATCCAGATTTCTATCGTTATCCGCATCCATAAATAAACTCGCCCAACTCCAGTCCGTTTTGGAAATTCCGGCAAGTTGACCAATTTCGGAAAAGTGGCCGTTTCCATTATTCACCTGTAGGGTATTAAACATATATTGATGATGTTGCTTTCTGGAATTTAATATATTACTAAAAAGGGCTACGTTCATACTTGGCATCAGGGTCTTACTTCGGACTCGGTCTTCTGGCGTCATATCTACGGCCAAAATATCCAGCATTCCATCCTGATTGATGTCACCGGCATCGCATCCCATACCGTAGTAAGCGGTATGTCCGGTACTGGTTTTGATTTGGTTGGAAAAAGTTCCATCTCCATTATTATAATATAAAAAATCTTCTTTCCAGAAATCATTGCTCACATAAATATCCGTCCAGCCATCGTTATTCAAATCACAGGTAAACAGCCCTAATCCAAATCCCCATTCACTAACACCGGCCTCCTTTGATACATCCAGAAATTTCCCATTTGTATTTTTATATAATTTATTATAAATCCTTTCTTTTCTAATTGGGTGGGCTGCAAATTGTTTAATGGCCTGATATTGTTGCTCCGGTCCTTTAGTATCTTTTATGGCATAACGGTAGACTATGCCTTGATTCATGACAAACAAATCCAGGTCGCCATCTTTGTCATAATCAAAGAAAGAAGCCTGGGTAGAAAATGAAATATCGCCAAGGCCATAAGCGTCGGCACTTTCGGTAAAAGTTCCATCTCCATTATTGATATATAACTGATTTTTGCGTATTTGATCCTTGTTTGGGCCAAAAAAAGGACCGTGATTACAAACGTAAATATCCAAAAATCCATCCTGGTTTATATCGACCATTGTAGCACCTGCGGACCAGGGAATACTTCCCTTTGATTTCAAGCCAGCTTGTTGGGTAACATTTTCAAATTTTAAATTTCCTTTATTTATATATAATTCATTATCTTGTTGGTTGCCTGTAAAATATAAATCAACTAAACCGTCATTATTCACATCTCCCGCAGCAACACCACCGCCATTATAAAAATAATCGTAAGTGCTGATATTTTCATTGGCATTATCCTCTAAAGAATTGGAAAATCGGACGCCTGTTTCAGCGGGAGAAAGAAGGGTAAATAAACCGTTGGCAGAAGGAGAGGATTTGACTTGTCCTCCTCGATTGGACTGAGTATTATCGGAACAGGAAAAAAATATAATTCCTATCAATAAAAATATTATATTTTGTCGAACTTTCAACATGATTCGTTGTTTTGATTCGGATAAATAATAAGGCTTCAATTTTTGTAGAATCAAAAATTGAAGCCTTAAAGTTAAGTAATTTGAATGAACCGTAGTTCTTTTATTTTACCTGAAGTTTTTCTATTCCAAATCCTTCTTCTGTTTTTATTCTTATAAAATAGGTCCCGGAGGATAATTCCTGAACTGGAATCGCAAGTTGATATTCTCCATTGGATTGTTTAGTATTTATAAATTTTTTTAGAGTCTGCCCCTGCACATTGACCAATTCTATTAAGACATGTCCGGTTTTACCAAGACTGTATTCTAAAGTAGCAGAGGTAACAGCCGGATTTGGGAAAATCCTGGTTGTTAATTCAGTATTTTTAATATTATTGTTACTCACAAATGGTTCATCGATCAAATCTCTCCGATAGGCTCCGTTTCCATGAGTAGCCATAAATAATTTTCTGTCTTGCGGTGAAATCTTCATATCAAAAACCATCGCTACCTCAGGCATTCCTTCGGTAAATTCCTGCCAGGAAGCGCCACCGTCAGGGGAAACGAAAACCCCAAAATCATTTCCAACATAAATATGTTCCGGGAACATCGGATCGACAATGACAGCATTCGTTGGAACATCCGGGAGATTTCCGGAAATATCTGTCCAGTTGTTTCCGCCATCTGTGGTTTTAAAAACATGACCCGTACCAAACCCGGAGAACGTAACGTAGACCGTTTGCGCATCTGTCGGATCAACAGTTATATCCAAGGGAAACCGATCGGGCAATACCTCAGAAGTTATATCTGTAAAATCACTTCCATTGACCGTCCTGAAAAGGTGCATGGACGAGTTGGGATTTGGAGCGGTACCTACATATAAAACATCCGGATCAGTAGGAGCAACTTCCATACACAAAGCTGCACTTCCATCCAGCGGCTGGTTGTTGTTCATGGGTTGCCAGGAATCTCCAAGGTCAACTGATTTATAAATAATATCTCTCCCAGCATAAACAACAGCATTTGAAGCCACAACAAATGGAGCAATAAAAGCCGTAGGGCCATCCCCCGGAACATCCAGGTAGTTTTGATTGCCTGTTTCATCGCGCATTATATTTAACCGTTGCCAGGAATACCATTTTATACCTGGAATAGTCGGGTGAATAGCGGTCCAGCTTCCGTCTCCGCCCAATTGAAGGGTCCAGGTCAAATCTCCATTCCAGGTATGACTGCCGTTGTCCTGCAGTCCACCCATATAAATTCCCTCCAGAGTAGGAGAAGTAGATATTCCATTATAAAATTGAGCAGTTTGGTACCCACCACTGGCACTGACCCAGTTGACACCATTATCATCAGAACGGTGGATGCCTCCGTCACTTGCTACATAAACTACATTGGGATTTGAGGGATGATAAATGACATCATGCGCATCCGAATGAACGAAGTCGGGGTTTCCATTTGGCCCTTCCGGGGGTGGATTAGAATACCCAATTCCTCCGGAAGTCGTATTGATAATGGATTGTCCACCATCCGTAGAAGTCCAGACTTCTATACCTATGACAACCAATCGGTTAGGATCAGCCGGGCTAACGGCAACATCATGCGCAAACCATCCCTGCCATTGGGAATAATCTTCCGTGGTTTGGATCGTCCAGGTGTCTCCAAAATTGGTGCTTCTGCACAACCAACTGGCTCCGTCGTCGAACCCAAAACCGTTTCCAATGCTTGCATATAGAATTTCAGGGTCGGAGGGTGCGTAGTTGAGTTGGATTTTTCCGGCAAAGTTATTTGGCAAGCCACTGGTAATTTGTGTCCAGCTACCTCCTGCATCAATACTCTTATAAATTCCATATCCGGGCGTGGAAAAATTCCCACATCCTACTACAATTTCATCCGGATTATTGGGATTGATAACTAAATCATTGGCCATGATGACATCGTGCACTTTAGTCCAGGAACCTCCGGCATCAATACTTTTATATACACCTTCAGTCGTAGCAGCATAGACGATATCGGGATTATTCGGGGCCATTTTTATGGCCCAAATTCCGTGTTGCTGATTATAACTCCAATCCAGACTTTTTGTCCAGGTTTGTCCGCCATCGGTTGTTTTAAGAATACCCATTCCCCAGCTTCCCCGTGTAGCGCGGTCTGCGGCTCCGGTTCCGGCAGCGGAATAATTGTAAACTTCACCTGTACCAATATACATGGTGGCCGTATCATTGGGAGCCATCGTAATGCAGCTTACCCCAAGCACAGGGAACCCAATATCCATGCGATGCCAGGCCGTTGCGCCAACACCTGCCGTATAACTGCGCCACAATCCGCCACTAGCTGAACCCAAATACATAGTAGATGGATTTACCGGGTTGATAGCCATGGCTAATGTTCGACCGGGACGGTTATTTGGACCAAGAGATTCCCAGGGATCGACATTGGCACCTGCTGATTTTAAGGTATTGTCACTTTGCATTTTTTCCCATGCTTTGTAGTAGCCGTCCTTAGGGATTTGGGCATGGGGGTAAATTTGCCGATCCGCCAAAAATTGAAGCGCATGGTAAGCGCCGGATGGACTTTCTTTTTTATTATAATTATTATTATATGAAAAATAATAAAATAAACCTGCTGTTAGAAGTAAGGTGAAAACAAATAGCGTTTTTTTCATTTTATTAGAATTTATAATATAAGTAACTGGACGTAATAACATTATATTTAATTTGAAATGAATTTTTGATTTAT
>JAHDCK010000122.1 GCA_020629915.1 Saprospiraceae bacterium | reverse complement strand
TCTATAAAAAATGGCCAGCTACTCCCAAGAGTAACCAGCCATAAGATATGAATAAGAAATATTTTATTTATCCTATTCCCAAACAAATTTGCGCTTGGGATTGGCGCGATCTATTTTCTCAGGCGCATTATCTATATATTTTACACTTATATCTCTTCTGTCAAAACGAAGTATTTTAATTTCCGTCCGTCGATTGTACTGATGCTCTTCCTCCGAGCAATTGACGCCATTCGCACAACCATTTCTCAATTGACCTTCCCCATATCCTTTAGCTACCAATCGGCTGCGGCTGATCCCTTTTCCTATGATATAATTCACCGCAGATTGTGCCCTTCTTTGGGAAAGTCCCCGATTGTAAGAATCCGTTCCCCGCGAATCAGTATGTGAGGAAAGCTCTAATTCAAGACTCGGATACCGCCGCATCAAATCTACCACTTTATCCAAATCTACTGCTGCTCCTTCCCGTATATTTGCTTTATTAAAATCATAATATATGTTTTCTAACTCTATAACCATTCCCACAGAAAACGGAGAAGGTGGATTTGCCGGGTAGGTGCGCGTGGGGTTAACAGGCGTTGGTGCAACTGCAACTGGCGGGGCAGGGGCAGGCGTAGTCGGAGGCGGACCGAGTGATGGTGCCAGACGAATTTCTGTATTCACCGAACCACCTGCTGCACAATCTACCTTCATCGTAGATGCCCGACTGGAACCATCCCGAAAGTTTTTCTTGCTGCCATTTAAAACAAATTCGCATCCGCAACCCACACACGGGAACATAAACTCCCCAAGCATATTCGTTTCCACTTCTACCTCTTCACCCGTACAAAGATTCGTCATCGAAACAGTTGCTTTCGGGATTCGATTCTTGTATTTGCTGTTGATGACCTGTCCTTTTAATGCCATACAATTTGACTTTTCCATAGGAATACAAAATTCAATATGCTCGGCATTGAGGGCCATTCCCTCCGTAGAAAACGAACTTTCGGCCCGGAAGTATCCTTCCTTATTGGCTACAAAAATATATTCCCGATTGGGCTTTAAGTTATACGCAAATTCACCCTGCCCATTTGTTTTTTGCAGGAAACTACCAGAATCCCCATCTCCGGTGGCCTGGTTTTTTCGCTTGAGTTTGATGCGATATTCGTCCGAATTATCGGTTGGCACCAACGTGACGATGTAATCATCATCCACACTCATCAATGCACCATCCTCTCCCCTTTCCACAATAGTCACTTCCGCACCGGCAATTCTTTCGTCCGTGCCTTTCACATGAGTACAAATCGTAGCAGCGAGTAATTTTTCCTTTGGTTTTTTTCTAGGCATTTTAAAACTATAAATATCATCTTTTCCTATTCCTCCTTTACGGGCCGATGTCACATATCCTTCTGTTTCTAATACATTTAAAATGAATCCGAAATCATCCTTTTTAGAATTAAAGGGCGTGCCGATATTTTTTGGTTTTTTATATTCGTTTTTTTCATCTGTACGAGTTGAATAAATATCCAACCCGCCTAATCCACCCAGGCCATTGGAAGCATAATACAACACCCCGCTATCGTGAATAAAAGGAAAAACTTCATTGCCTTTGGTATTGATTTCCGGGCCGAGGTTTTGAGGAGAAGACCATTTTCCGCCATTAAAATTGGATACATAAATATCCATTCCGCCATAGCCTCCGGGACGATCTGAAGCGAAGAAAAGTTGCTGACCATCTGCCGAAATACTTGGATGAGCTTCCTCATGTTCATCTGTACAAAATGGCAACTCCTTGGCATCACTCCAATTATCTCCACTTCGGAATGCCGTATAGATATTTAACTTCATGGTGCCATCATTTGCATTTTTTCGCTTCCCGTTATTGTAGGTATTTCTTGTAAAATAAATCCGTTCATTATTTCGGGAAAAAGAAACCGGTCCTTCGTGATATTTGGTTGTGATGTTGTAGGAAAATTCTTCCGGAGCCTGCAGGGAACCATCCAGATTTTTAGCGGCGTAGTACAGAGCCATAAAGTTATCATCAATCCACAAATCCTTGAAGGACTTTCCACCCCGTTCTACAATTCCACTCGTCGAAACAAAAACGATTCCATTGTTGTAGTAAGTAGGGCTAAACTCCAGTTTCATAGAATTGATCCCCGATTCATTTTTGAGTTCTACTTCCGTGTGTTCCATCTCATTCATTCGGTCAATAGCTGCTGCCAACAACTCCCCTCTCCTATCATCTCCGTTTCCACCCAGCATTTCATCATATTTTAAATAATGGTCTTTAGCCAAGTCATACTTGCCATTACTTTGCAACGCCTGGGCGTAGTACAAATGATGAATCGGCTCATTGGTTTTGTCAATCACCTGCGCATACCAGAGTTCGGCATTTTCAGTATCGTGATTGAGTCTGTAGGCTGTGGCAATTTTTATGGCTGTTGCCATATCCACTTCCTCTCCTTCATAAGCAGGGATGGAAGCTTTATATCCTAAATCATTATATAATTTATCTGCATTTTTTTTCTTTGCTTTTTGTGCCTCCATATCCGATGGAAGCCCCAACAACATCCCGCATCCTAATACTATTACAACTAAAATTTTATGATACATTTTACTAAAATTTTTAATTTTAAATATATTTTATAAAATACTTTGTAAATATTTTTATAAAAATTAAAAATATCTCGGATTTGTCAAACGCTTGCGGTTTGGTGTAAAGCAGTATTCTGCCATCAGTTCAAATGTCCCGCCATCATATCTTTTTAATTCAGATAAGGTAAAATCATAGGCTAAGCCAATTTTAATAGCATCTGTAAACTGAAATTGCAGAACCAAATCTATAGATTCTCCAAATCCTACCTGAGTAGAACCACCCAAACGATAGGTCAACCCAGCCCAAAGCCGATCATAGAAAATCAAACTTCCATGCAAGTCTAAATCAAAAGGTGCATTGGGAACATATTTGGCCAACAGAGCTGGCTTGGCTTTCAATCGGTGATTGATGCGAATCACCCCTCCGGCCATGAAAAAGGCATGCACCTCTTCCCTTGAAAAATCTGTGATAAAGAAATCCTCATGAAAACTTAAATCTCCATTGAAAAAATACGGAACGGAAAGCCCGGCATAAAATTTAGGTGTGTAGTAATAAACCCCGGCTCCAAAGTTGGGTAGCATCTTGGTAGCTGATCCGGTTGGAATATAAAAATCGCCTTCGTGGGTGGCTTCCGTTTCATCCCAATTGACACTATACCGGCGTACACTACCCTGCATTCCAAAACTCAGTACACGTTTGTTTTTCATCTGAATGCGATAAGCATAAGCCATACTCATATACCAGGAATCTGTTGGTCCAATCCCATCGTGCATCAAAGACAAACCAAAACCCACTCGTTTTCTAAAAAGAGGCGTATGAAAGCTGGCGGTTTGCGTATTCGGTGCACCGTCAATTCCTACCCACTGACTACGATGCAGGCAAGAGATACACGGCACTTCCTGACTTCCGGCATAACCCGGATTCAGGACTACTTTATTAAACATGAACTGGGTGTATTGTGGATCTTGCTGTGCAGAACTAACCAAGCCAAAACCCAAACTGATAAATAAAATTAATATTTTTTTCACTTTATATAATTTTAAAACATTTTAAAATTGCTGCGGGAAAACTATTCCCGCAGCTATCATTTTTCCTATCTCTGAATAAATACATAACCCTGCAGAACTGTCTGACTCTGGTCATTGATCGTCAGCAGATAGAAATAGGTTCCGGCTGGCAGCAACTCACCGTTGTAAGTTCCTTCCCAGTCGTTTTGATAATTATTACTTCTAAATACTTCATCTCCCCATCGATTAAAGACAAGGAATTGACTGCCCGGATAATTATCCAGACAAGGCACAATGAAGCTATCGTTATAGTCATCTCCGTTTGGAGTAATAATACTTGGGGCATCACATCCGGCATCTTCTCCTACATAAATAGTGACGATGGCCTCTTCACAGAGATCCGGACAAGCCGTATTACAAATCACATATACAAACTGATCTTCCCCAACAAAATCTGGATTTGGAGTATAGACATATCCGCCTCCTTCTGTTAGTGTCAGTGTTCCGTTCTCAGGTTCTATTCGTATGGTTACGGTATAATCATCTGCGAAAATGGTATCATTATCAAACATACCATTGACATCTTGCGGAATCCCAAATGGGAAATTGAAGGTGTCGTTAAGGGCAACAGGCGGCACTTCATAAATGATCTCAATAGTATCCGCACTTTGAATACCACAAGCCTCATTGAATACCGTCCAGACAAATGTGTTCGGCCCTTCCTGCAAATCAATAATTGTCGTTAGATTCTGTTCTGGTGATACAATCAATGCTCCCCCTGCAGAATCCGGATTAATCCAAACTCCCGTAGAAGCAATTAATGGATTCGCTTCAAGCGTAATCACATCATCACATATTATAGAATCCGGTCCGGCATAAGCAATCTCTGATGCTACAGGAATGATCTCCACTGTCGTGAAAGAAGGCATTCCACCTCCCGGACTTTCGTAATTCGGATCAGAACTACATCCATTAACAACTGCAATGACGTAATATCCTCCACCATCTGCTATGGTCGAAGCATCTATGAAGCAAGTGTCTCCATTACCTGTTGGTGTTGTAACTGGAGCTAACAGCGTATCCGTTTCTGCATCATACCATTGGTAATCTGCATTTGGATTTGGGTCAACTACCCATAAAACCAGGTCTTCCCCTTCACACAATGGTCCATTATTCAAGACGGATGGTGAGGGTGGAATTGGGTTGACATTGACATCAACAGAACTGATCTCAGATACACATCCGCCATTCACGACATATAAATTATAGGTTCCCTCATCCGATAAACTCACCGGACTTATCACTCCTGGATTCTGATCGTTTGAACTAAATCCATTCGGCCCTGTCCAGTAATATTCATCTGCAACGACGTCTGTTTCAAGAGTAAGAATATCCCCTTCGCAAACATCAGTTTGAGTAGAAATAACAGGCGCAGCCGGAATTGGATTCACTTCTATGTTCACTACATTAGAACCTTGTGAAGTACACCCATTGATTTCAACCGCCACGGAATAAAATCCGTTATGGAGATCTGTGACCAATGAGTCGATATTCAGGGAAGGATTCTCCGTTGTAATAACATAAGTTGTATCATCATTATAAATCGTCCAGTGGTAGAATATCGTATCTCCGCTATAAGCATTAGTCGTTAAGGCCAGCAAATCTCCCTCGCAGAACGGTCCGGCATCCATCAATGCAGGTGCAACAGCCTGGTTAGTAATTTCAACTAACGTCGTTCCAATAATTGATTGACAACCATTGGCATCTGTGATTACTACCGTATAAACTCCAGATAAATTCGCACTGGCATTTGGCAACACCGGACTTGGCGCATTGGAAATAAATCCATTTGGCCCAGACCATTCATACGTGTAAGGCGCTTGCCCTCCGCCAGCATTTGCCGCTAAGACCAAACTGGAAGTCGGATCCATACATAACATGCCGTTATTGGATGGCGCAGAAACCGGAAGTGTGTAAACGACCACTTCATAAGCTACAGATTCTAAAGAAGTACATCCATCTACTGTCACCTGAACTGTGTATAATCCGTCATCTACCCCATTCTGTACATTATCTAAAATCAAGACCGGACTATCATGCCCAATGGGTACACCAGGCCCTGTCCAGGCGTAACTGACCGTTCCACCCGAATAAACAGGTGCCGTCAATTCAACCTGGCCTCCGTTACAAACCGGCCCTGTTCCTGTGAGGATAGGTTGATCCGGTTGTGAGGAAACGCCAATCGTCACAGAAGCCGGTTCAGAATCACATCCGTTAGCATCTGTAATGACAACGGTGTAAGTTCCGGCATCATCCGTAGTTGGATTTGTGATGAACGGACTTTGGAAGGCCGAGCTAAATCCATTTGGTCCAGTCCATTGGAAAGTATAAGGTGGATTACCCAATGATGGATTGGCTAACAATACAATGATAGAATCCTGTCCGGTGCAATCTCCTCCAATACTGGAAGGCGTGGACAATGGTCTTGGGTGAACAATCAAATCAAAATCAAGGGAAGCCTCGGAGGTACATCCATCTACTGTAACGGCAACCGTATAAGTTCCAATCAAACTATCGGAAGCAGATTTGAAGATCAGTTCGTTGCCATTGAAAGTGGTATCCAGTCCCGGCCCTGTCCAGGTATAACTCACATCCGTACCAAAGTAAGGAGGAGTGCTCAAAGTAATTTGTTCTCCCTGACATACCGGAACATTCCCGGTGATAAATGGCTGAGCAGGAAGCAAGGAAATTTCCACAGTTGTGGAAGCCCCTGCAACAGCACAACCGTTAGCATCCATTACTTGTACAATATAAACCCCGGCATCGCTATTATCTGCATTGATGATGGTCGGATTAGCATCTGTTGAGGCAAATCCGTTTGGCCCACTCCAGGAGTAAGTATAAGGAGATGTTCCACCACTGACAACGGAAGATAAATTGACATCCGTTCCGGCTCCAATACAAATATCGGCATCGTTAGACGCCTCAATATCAGGCCCTTCAAATATATTTAAATTATATTCTAAAGAAGCTTCAGACGTACAACCATCAACGTTTACTTGTACGGTATACAATCCATCGTGGGTTCCGTTTTGAGCATTTGTTATAATCAATTCATTAGAATTGTGACCCATAGGAACTCCCGGCCCTGTCCAGATATAACTTACATTATCTCCGGCATAAGGCGTAACAGAAAGGACGACTTGTTCTCCTTCACAAACAGGTGCATTAGAAGACAAAATCGGTTGATCAGGTTGCTCAGAAACCGTTACCAAAACGCTTCCGAGATTGGAAGTACAACCCGCTTCGTCTGTTACAATCAAGGTATAACTTCCAGCATTCACACTAGTCGGATCAGGGATAATTGGATTTTCCTGGTTGGAAATATATCCATTCGGCCCTTGCCAGGAATAAGTGAATGTGCTGGTTCCCGGAGCGGCATTGGCTGTCAGTTCAATATCCTCCCCACAGAGTCCGCCATTAACTACCGGAGCAACTGTTGGAGGTGCATTGACTTCTACCGTAACTTCAGCAGCATCCGAGCGGCATCCATTTACAGCCACCACTACCCAGTAAGTATAAGGGGAACCTGCTGAGGTCAATCCCGTCAAACTCAGGTCTCCACCTCCACCAATTGGTGTAGCCGTTCCCGAAGCAGGATCTGTATCATACCAGATATATGTTCCATCTGCCAGCAACCCTGAAACAGAAACCAGTGCATCTTCTCCTTCACAAATCGGACTGTCAGTAAAAGGAATTGGTAGATCCGGTATTGGGTGGATAATAATTTCAACTTCTAAAGAAGCTTCTGATTCACAACCGTCAGGACTCACACAAGTAACTGTCCACATTCCTGATTGATAAGCCTCATCTGTATCTTCAATATTTAGCGTGCCGGATGTCGTAGAATATTCTGCTCCGTTTGGCGCTTTCCAGATATAATTATCACAAGAAGAAATTGTTTCTAAAATCAACGTTTCTCCATCACATACAGGAGAATTATGTGTCATTACCGGACGATCTGGTGTAGGTAGTACAGTTATATCAATTGTTCCCGGTTGTGATTGACAGCCATTTTCATCCCAATAAATCAAAGTATACGTTCCGTTATTGGCTGCCGAAGCGGAGGGTATTACCGGATTTTGATCCGTAGAAGTAAACCCGGAGCCTACTGGCCCTGTCCATTGATAAGCTGAACCAGAGACATTTGCCGCCAAATTCAACGGTTGACCCTCGCAAGGTGTATTGGAAGTTGGAACTGGTGCTTCTGGTTCGTTGACACTCACATTGGCTATGATAGAATAATCAGACTCACAACCATCTACAATGACTTTCACCCGATAAACACCAGACTGACTAACATCAGCCGGATCGTAAATTAGTTCATGCCCAAATACTCCTGAAACCGGAGCAAAGCCACTTCCATCATCAAATTCCCAAATATAAGAAACACTTACTCCTGCATATTGAGCAGTAATTAATTCCAAACGATCGCCATCACATACCGGACTATTTGTGGTAATAAAAGGCTGTTCCGGTCGCACCCGAACATCCACAACGGTGAAGTCGGTTCCCGTACAACCTGTAGCGGTTGTTACAATCACATAATAAGTACCGGAAGCACTTGCATCTGCATTGGCAATAACCGGATTAGCATTATTTGAAGTAAAACCATTTGGACCTGTCCATTCATACGTATAAGGCGCATCACCACCACTTACCGTGGCAGAAAGAACAACATTTGTATTTGGATCAATACATTCCTCTCCATCATTATCGGCAGTAACGGTCGGATTTTCGTTCACAATTACGGTATAAGTAAGTGAAGGAACAGTTGGGCAACCATCTACAGTCACCACAACAGAATAATCTCCCGCATCTGCCAGCGTAGCAGCCGGAATGGTAATCACTGGTCCATTCGGATAAGCTCCGCTAGAGGTAGAACCTGCTGGCCCTGTCCACTCATAAGAAACAGTCAACCCGGAAAGTTGGACTGTGGAAATTGTAAGAAAATCTCCTTCACAAACTGGTGCATTAGATTCTACAAAAGGCTGAGCAGGTGTCGTTGTAATCAAAGTAACTGTCGTAAAGCCTTCTCCAATACAACCATTTACATCTGCTACCTGCACATAATACGTTCCTTCATAAGAAGGATCAGGATTTGTAATGACCGGATTCTCTTGGGTAGAATTATACCCATTCGGGCCACTCCAGAAGAAAGTATAAGGCCCTGTTCCTCCGGCTGGATTAGCAAATAATTGTAAATCATTACTACACAATCCACCATTATTGGAAGGCGCAGCTGTTGGATTTGGATGGACAATCACCTCTACCGATCCTGCAGGTGAGGTACAACCATCAATCGTAACTGTTAACCAGAAAGTGTACGGAGAATTTGTACTATTCAATCCCGGTACAACCGGACTTGGTTCTGTAGATAAAATAGTAGCCCCCGGAATGGATGGATCACTGGAATACCAGGTATACAACGTACCCGAAGGATAACCCGACCCTGGTAACAAAGTCAGCAATTCTCCATCACAAAGCGGTGCGGTACTCGTCGGAATCGGTGCTTCCGGTACCGGATAAATGATAACCTCAAGTGCATCGGAAACATCGGATTCACAACCTGCCGCACTAATGCAAACAGCTGTCCAAAGCCCTGCTTCATATCCGGAATCACCCGGAGCAATAGTCAGTGTATTGGTCGTTGTTTCAATTACTACACCTGTTGGGGAAATCCAGCGATAGGTCGCACAAGTTGAAGTTGTCCCTAACATTAAATCCTCGTTATCGCATATCGGGCTATTACTGGAAATGATGGGTGGATCTGGTTTTGGATTTACTACAACATCTACAGTGCCCGGTACAGAGCGACAACCATCTTCATCCACATATATTAAGGTATAGGTTCCATTATGGTTGAGATTTGCATTTGGTATAATTGGATTTTGTTCTGTAGAACTAAATCCTGAACCAACTGGTCCCGTCCATTCATAAGAAACAGCAATCACATTGGCAGCAAGTGCAATGGTATCTTCCTCACAAACCGGACTATTGGAAGTCGGCATCGGTGCAGGAGCTAAAATCACCTGAGCATTCACCGGATCAGAAAATTCAGAATTACAGCCATCCACAATAACCATCACCTGATACATACCAGAATTGGCAACGGTTGCCGGATCAATTACAATCTGATAACTCGTATCTCCCGGAAGGGTTACAAAACCACCTCCATCATCAAATTGCCAAACATAGGTTACAAATACTCCTGCGTATTGAGGTGCTGTTATAATCAATTCATCCCCATCGCAAACAGGACCGTTCGTTGTAATAAAAGGAATGTCCGGACGAGTGGTAACATCCACCACTGTAGAGGCCGTAGCCCTACATCCATTAGCATCAAAAATAACAACAGTATATGTTCCCGCATCATCTGAACTCACATTTGGAACAATTGGATTTTGATCCGTAGAACTAAATCCATTCGGCCCTGTCCATTGGAAGGTATAAGGTGGAGTCCCACCTGCTGGTGTAGATACCAAATTCAAATCCTCCATAGGAGCAACACATTCCGTTCCGTCGTTATTAGTTGTTACAGTTGGGTTTTCATTTATTATAACTGTATGAACCGGGGAAGTTTGAGAAGGACATCCATCAATAGTCACTTCCACCTGATAATCTCCGGCATCTGCCAACATTGCAGGTGTAATTATAATAGAAGCCGCATTCGGGTAGTCTCCTGCGGAAGTGCTTCCCGCAGGTCCTGTCCATTCAAAATTCACACTTAATCCTGTATAGTCGCCAGAAACAGAAACTACCAGGTCTCCTCCTTCACATATCGGACCATTGGATTCAACAAATGGCTGTGCTGGCGATTCGGATACAATAACTTGTATAGATGCTTGTGTAGAACATCCATTATCGTCTGTAACAATTACCGTATAACTTCCTTCATTCAATTCTGTCGGATTCGGAATAACCGGATCGGCAACGGTTGCCATAAAGTTATTTGGCCCAGTCCAACTATACGTATAAGGAGGTGTTCCCCCCGTAGCATTGGTAAACAATTCTAAATCAGAACCACAAACACCACCTGTATAAGAAGGGGCTAAATCAGGGGATTCCGTCACAACAACTTCTACCGAAACCGGATTGGACGTACAACCATCCACATTGACTACTAACCAATAGGTATAGGTTCCGGCATCGAGATCTGTTATAATTGGGTCTTGTACCGTAGAAACAATATTTGCCGGTCCCGGAATCGGATTGGCATCGTACCATGTAAAAATTGCACTTGGAGGATATACAGAACCAGAGAACAATTGTGTTGATTGTCCTTCACAAATTGGTGTGGTAGCCGTTGGGAAAGGATCATTTACGGTTTCATCATTAATGATAACTTCCACAGCCGGAGAAGGATCAGATTCACATCCATCTGCACTCACACAGATGACTGTCCATAATCCCGCATCATAAGCTGCATCTCCAAATGGAATACTGGTTATTGTGTCTGTTGTATTTAATAATGGATTAGATAAGGTAGAAGAACTATTTCCATCCGGACCTATCCATAAATAGGTATCGCATACAGAACTAGTTGAAAGAACAATATCTTCACCAATACAAATTGGACTGTTTGTTTGCAGGGTTGGCGGAGCAGGGGTTGGGTAAACCAACACGTCTACTGTTCCCGGAAGGGAAGAACATCCCTGATCATTGGTATATACTAAGGTATACGTTCCATTGTTCGCAGCCGTTGCATTTGGAATAATCGGGTTTTGATCCGTTGAAGTAAATCCTGAACCAACTGGTCCTGTCCACATATAACTATCGGCTATAACATTTGCTGCAAGACTAATCGTTTGTCCTTCACAGACCGTATCTGCCGTCGGCAATGGCGCTGGTAAAATATCGTATATAACGACTTCTAATGGAATAGAAAATTGTGAATCACATCCATCTACTGTCACCATTACCTGATAGAACCCGGAATTGGCTGCCGATGCCGGATCGATAATGACCTGATAGTCATTCTCCCCTGCCATCGTCACAAAGCCACCGCCGCCATCAAATTGCCAGGTGTAGCTCACACTTGTTCCACTAAACTGAGGAGCGGTCAAAATCAACTCCTCACCCGAACAAATCGGCCCGTTACTGGCTACAAAAGGTTGATTTGGAATTGTAGAAACATCCAAAACGGTCGAAGCTTCCGCCGTACATCCGTTGGCATCGGTCACCACTACCGTATACGTT
>JAHDCK010000121.1 GCA_020629915.1 Saprospiraceae bacterium | reverse complement strand
ATCCCGTAAGCCGCTTAATTTGGTGATGGTTCTTGACGTTTCCGGCAGTATGTTTGGGGACAAGGTCAACGGTCTGAAACGGGCTGCAGCCCAGTTTGTGCAACAAATGGGTGAAAATGATTACTTGACCATCATGCCCTTTGCGGATCGCCCCGTTATCTGGATGGACCACGAAATTATCGGCCAAAACGAAGCCGAGGCGCTTAGCCTGATCTCAAATTTACAGGCCGATGGGGGAACTGCGCTCTACGACGCCATCGGTTTTGCATCCGAGCAGATTGCGGCCACCAATTCGCTAGAAACGGCCAACGTCAGTATCGTGTTGACCGACGGCATCGATACCGAGAGTATTCGGTAACGCCTCAATCGAGATTTGGTTGAGCAAGTCACCGCCAACAACACAACCGTCTTTACGGTGGCGTATGGCAACGATGCGGATGAACGGACGCTGTCTGATATCGCCTATGCGGCCAACGGACAGGCTTATTTGGGTGATGAAGCATCGATTGCCGATATTTATGAAGAGATGTCATTGGCCTTTGGCGGTGCAGTTGGGGTTGGACGCTAGTGAATGGTGAATTGTGAACGGTTAATGGAGAATGGTGAAGTGGCTCATTCACAATTCGCAATTCACCATTTACCATTCACAATTCTTGATATATAAAAAGGGCTTATGCACACACTCAACACAACCCCACGTATCGACGGATTCCGTATGCCGGGCGAATTTGAACCGCACGACATGTGCTGGATGATCTGGCCGGAGCGGCCGGATGTCTGGCGCAATGGGGCCAAGCCGGCCCAGGCCGCATATGCTCAGGTCGCCACCGCTATTTCCCGCTTTGAACCGGTGACAATGCTTGCTTCGGCCGTCCAGTATCGGAATGCACGCATGATGTTGCCGGATCATATTCGGGTCATTGAAATGTCCAACAACGACGCTTGGCTGCGGGACAGTGGGCCGACCTTTGTGACTGATGGTCAGGGCGGGTTACGGGCTGTCGATTGGTGGTTTAACGCCTATGGCGGCCTAAACGGCGGGCTTTATTTTCCTTGGGACAGTGATCTTGCGCTGGCCCAAAAAATGGCCGAGGTGGTCGGCGTCGATCGGTATCAGGCGCCTCTTGTTTTTGAAGGGGGATCGATTACGGTTGATGGACAGGGAACCTTGATGACCACCAGCGACTGTATCCTTAACCCCAATCGCAATCCCGATTTGTCTCAAAGTGACGTCGAGCAGATTTTGGGCGATTATTTGAATATTGAAAAAGTGATTTGGTTGCGCTGCGATATTGGGGAAGAGACGGATGGCCATATCGATCAACTGGTCTGTTTTGCACGGCCGGGTGAGCTTGTGCTCTCATGGACCGATGATCAGGCCAGCCCGTACTATCCCTTTGTGCAGGAAGCGTACGAGATTTTGAGCCGGGAGACCGATGCGCGTGGTCGGCCATTCAAGATTCACAAGCTGCCGATTGCGGAGCCGATGGGGTTGACCGCAGAAGAAGCTTCGACCATTGAAAAAGATGATTGGTCTTATTCACGCGAAGCGGGCGATCCAATTGCCGATTGCTATCTCAACTTTTATATCGCCAATGGGGGGATTGTGATGCCGGCCTTTGGGCAACCGTCTGACCAGCAAGCGGCCGAAGTGTTGGACCAGGTCTTTCCTGATCGTGAGGTGGTCTTGGTCCCCTGCCGGGAGATCGGCATGGGTGGTGGGCTGATCCACTGCATTACACAACAACAGCCTTTGGAATAATTTTATATACTTATTTTTTAATATTCCCAATTCGATCCTGCTTCATCAACTCTCCAATAATCCAGGAGGAATGTTGAATAATTGTATGCATATTTTCTATATCTAAAAGTTCCGTTTCATCTGTTACCTTGTGGTAATGATCGTAATTTTTAAAATCAAAAGTAGAAATAGTATGACTGGGAATTTTAAACTCGGCATAAAAAGGAAAATTATCTGACCGGGAAAATAACTGATATTGAATTTCGGCAGGTAAAAACTGAACGAATTTTTTCCCGGCAATATCATTCATTTCCTTAGCGAGGTTGGATTTTTTATAACCTGTAATGTACACTTGATCGGCTCCCGTTGTTAGCGTCTTGCCAATCATTTCAAAATTAAAAACCGCTTCAATTTCCACTCCTTCCTTCTTAAATCGTTTCGCCAGGTGCTTGGAACCCATCAAACCCATTTCCTCCGCTGTAAACAATACGACAATAACGGGTCGGTCAAAAGCATACTCCGCCAGGACTTTTGAAACCTGTAAAACAGCCGTCGAGCCACTGGCATTGTCATTCGCACCATTGCAAATATTGTCACCTGTTTTATTATTTTTTATTCCAATGTGATCTAAATGCGCTCCAATTAATATATATTTTTTATCTGTTTTTTCACCGATAAGTCCAACGAGGTTATAAGTTGAATTGCCCCTGACGGTTAGAGAATCCTTGTAGCTGTTTCCGTAAAACGGACGAATGCCATTTGCCTGCATTGTTTTTTCTGCAAAATCCACGCTTAGCTCAAATCCGTTTTCACCTGGCTTTCTTCCTCCAAATTTATCCGAAGCCAGAGTCGTAATAATTTTCCGGGTGTCTTCCAGATTTAGGGAATTGTAAACATTTTCTTTTGTAAAATATTTTAAATCCTTTTTATTAGAAGGAGATTGGGTTTTAGTTGTTGTTCCTTTTTTTGAAAGTGAACAGGCACTAAGCATAACAATCAAAATAAGGAAACTAAGTTTTTTGTGTTGCATAATTTTATTTTGAAAGGAATAAAAATCAAATGTAATAACCTATATTGAAATTTAGAAGTTCCACATTAAATTATTACTGACCAAAATGAACGCTTACAGGTCCCCGAACCCCTGGTTTTACCCAAAATAAACTTCCGGCCAGTGGGGATTTTTCTTTTTCTTCAGTAGTCATATCCACACTTGCTGTTGTAATATAAAGGACGTCCCGGTCGGTTCCGCCAAAGGCACAGGAGGTAACATTATGAGCAGGAACCTTAATTGTATTTATAATTTTTCCTGTAATATGATCAATGCAAATTACTGCGTTTCCATTCCATAATGCCACCCAGAGATTGTCGTTTTCGTCTATGCACATGCCATCAGGAGAACCCGTTTCTTCCTCTATTTTTGCCAGGATTTTTCCATTAGAAATTTTTCCATTTGTATTGTCGTAGTCAAATACCCGAACCGCTTGTGTTTTTGTATCGATATAAAACATTTTAGTTTTTTGTTTATTCCAAATAATCCCGTTGGAAATAGTCACCCCGTCCAACTTTTCCTCAAAGGTTCCATCCGGAAGAATCATATATAAACTACCAATAGGTTTTTTACATTCCAGATCCATTGTCCCCACCCAAAGTCGTCCTGATGGGTCGCATTTCCCATCGTTGAAACGAAGTGCAGAATTTTTATTTATAATAGAAAATTCATTAAGTTTTTTTGTCGTTCTATCCAGAAAATGAATGCCATCTTCCAGAGCAACCGCTATTTGCCCGGAAGAGTGGGGGACGACCGTTCCTATTCGGGAGGGCATTTCAAAAGTATCATTCTTTTTATTTTTAGGATTATAGATATATAAGTTTTTACTTTCTATATCTATCCAAAGCAATTCTTCTCTTTCGGAATCCCAAAATGCACCTTCTCCCAGTTGAGCTTTTATTTCAAATAATAGTTCGGCTTGCAGGTTATTATCAGGGGGAATCATTGAGTCAGTATTTTTACTTGCATTATTACAATTATAAATAAAAATTATATGAATGAACAGGAAAAGCATTAAATATTTTTTCATAGGACTTAATCAAAATTTAGAAAAAAATGGTAAATTTGGAATAGTAAAGATACAATAAAAGCCAATAAAATTATATAAATAACAATTTTAAATATGAATAAAGGTATATTATTAGTTCTTGGGTTGATTTTTTTTAACTCCGTTTTTGCCCAACAATTTTTGGATAAAACCCTGACACACGATGGAGAAACAAGGGAATATAAAATATATATTCCTGCCAACTATGATGGAGTTACTCCCTTTCCACTGATGTTTAATTTTCATGGAGGAGGAGGAAACATAGATGAACAAATATATATTGCTGATATGCGAACTATTGCGGATTCTGCGGGATTCCTTCTGGTATATCCCCAGGCTTTGCCCGATCCCAATGACGGAGGCACGCACCTTTGGACGCATAAACCACCGACAACTGTAGATGACATTTTTTTTGTAGAAGCTATGATAAATGAAATTGCGGGAGAATATACGATTGATCAAGACCGGGTGTATGCCTGTGGATATTCCAACGGTGGAGAATTTACCTTTGAACTAGCTTGTCGCCTGAGTGATCATATTGCGGCTATTGGAGTAGTCGCCCGTTCTATGTATATAGAAACTTATAATAACTGCTCGCCAACTCACCCGACGGCTGTAATGACAATTCATGGCACGGAAGATTTTTATGAGGGTATCGTTTGGGGAGGGGAAACTTATTATGTATCCCTGGATGACGCGAATGATTACTGGGTGAATTTTAATAATATCACTTCGGAAGCCACCTCAATTTTACTGCCGGATATTTCAAGCACAGATGGAAGTACAGTAGAGCAATACACCTGGGAAGAAGGTGATGGTTGTGTGGGTGTTCAGCATTTAAAAGTCATCGATGGAGGACATGACTGGCCGGGTAGTTTTGGGAATATGGACATTAATGCTTCTCTTGAAATTTGGAAATTTGTTTCAAAATACAATAAAAATGGATTGATAAATTGTAGTACAACCACCTCAAGTAATAGTATTAATAATATGCCAACTGTTTCTATGTCACCAAACCCGGTTACAGATTTTTTTGTAGTAAAAAATATAGAATATGAAAAGAGCGATTATGTTTTATGTGATTCTAAAGGAGAAATAATAAAAACAATAATGCCTGTGTCGAAGGAGGAAAAAGTGGAAATGGGAGGACTTCCAAATGGAGTTTATTTTATTAAAATAAATAAAAAAACATATAAAATTCTAAAAGCTAATTAAAATATAGTGGATAAAATTATAAAAATAAATATCATTCTAAATATTTCTCAGGAAAAAGCATTCACGTATTTTTCTGAAAATGCAAAGTTGGAACAATGGCTGACCAACAAAGCCGTGGTGGAAATGAAGGAGGGCGGAAAGTTTGAATTATTTTGGACGCCGGATGATCCGGATCCCTCCAATAACAGCACATTGGGTTGTCGGGTTTTAGCAGTTAATTATCCATATTTTTTTAATATAGA
Source organism: Saprospiraceae bacterium (assembly GCA_020629915.1). Classification (GTDB taxonomy): domain Bacteria; phylum Bacteroidota; class Bacteroidia; order Chitinophagales; family Saprospiraceae; genus JAHDCK01. Next base: position 6,573 of record JAHDCK010000121.1, on the reverse strand, counting down.
ATGGAAGGGTAATATAAATCACAAACCTTTCATGAATGATATTCGCCCCTTGACAAATATTACCGTGATGTTTCATCTGCTAGGGGAAAGTAAAACCCAGGTGACTTTGCTCCACTCCGGTTGGCGGGATGGGGATGACTGGGAAGGAGCGCGGCAGTATTTTGTCAATGCCTGGTCAGGGGCGCTAAAGCGACTGGAAGGAATTGTGAATAAAAAAATGTAATATGTTAAAATCCCTGTTTTCATATTCTCTCCTATTGTTGCTATTGTATTTGGTTTTGGTATTTTTTTCTTTTCAGGGTAGCCTGTCTTTTGGAATAGGATTGGGAGATATTTTTTATTACATCCTGCTTTGGGTAACTATTTTGTTATTTGCTTTCATCGTATATCGGCTGAGGCGTGATATCTCCGGCCTTTTAATTTTCAATGTTTTTTTCACGGGTGTGGCGGTTTGGTTTATACTTTCTGCTACTGTATGGAGAGGTTTTGAATATCCTTGGAATGGAGAATTGTTTTATCCTTCTAAAGAAACGAAAAGACGGTATGCTGAGAAAAAAAGAAAAAATATACGAGAGCGGGATAGCCTGAAAAAGGTGATTCATTTTCGTCCTGATTTTGCGGAAGCTTATGCAAGGGTCGGGAATCTTAATGACCTGCTTGGAGACGATAATGAAGTAGAAAAATATTATATAAAAGCTATTGAGTTGGGAGATGAAGGCCAACGATTTCCACTAGCAAGGTTTTACGAAAGGAATGGAAAACGCTCAAAAGCAATCCTACAGTACGAAGCTATTTTGAAAAAAGATTCAACTAACGAAATGGCGAAGCGTTATTTAAGATTTTTAAAAAACAAATAGATTTTTCTTATCTTTTTTGACCCACTTCACCCAAAAAGGAAGATTATTTTTATATAAATTATAATATTTTGATTCTGCTGCCCCAAAGGCTTTAAAAAAAGTGGCAATGCCCGGAAGGGAAGAGCCTTCAAAGTCAAAAGTCAATGGTCGTCCCGCATTGGCATAAAAAAAGTTATCCAAGAGATAGTGCATAGCACAACGTCGTTTCCCCTCCTTTGTAGATGCTGCCAAAAAATATATAATTCTTTTATGACTATAAATTAGAAAAGTAGCCGCCAAAATATTTCCATCCATATCCGTATTGGCGAGGATGCTTCCCCGGCCCCGGTGCATGGCATTATACATGATTCGGTGCAAGGCATGACGAGTGTGATTATCTACTTCATTGCCGATTTCTTTTTGAGTTTGAACAAACAAATCAACAATGGTTTCCGGTTTGTAATTACCAGAAGAAATGAAGTCAAATTTACTCGCCTTTTTTAAACTCTTATTTAAACTTTTTGAATATCCTTTTTGGATTTCTTCAAAAGGGCGATTGAGATTGAGTAAAAAATTGGAGCGGGGAGTGAGCTGGAAAGAGTCATCCAGCTTGACATTATTTTCCTCGTTTAAATCGATATTGATAAATTTTATATCTGAAGGAATGGCATTTATAAAATTTCTAAGTCGGGCAGGGGAGCGCATGTGCACGGAATAAATTCCTAACTGCTGACACAAAATTGGTTGATACAGTTGCTTATTGCCCAGAAGTTTTGTATTCCAAACCAAAGGGAAAACCGACTCGTAATCTCCCTCCACCAGACCATCCCATTGCTCGCAGGCGTTATCCAAAAACCAGGTGTAGCCATAGACATTTCCATTCCCGGCATAATGTACACAGCTGTCCCATTTGAGTTTATCTATATTTTCTCTTTTTATAAATTTTATTTCCATTTATTTTTCTTTCAATACCGATTTCGCATGTTCAATTCCCAAATCAATCCAATAATCCAGTTGTTCCTCTGTTTCAAAAGCAGGGGGACTAACGTATAAAAAATTCTTCATGACTCGCCCCGTAAAGTCCATGACATCGACGTGATTTTTTGCCAGTTCAGCTTCATACTTTTCAGGGATGACCCGCACGCAGAGACTATCTTTTACAATGCCAATCGCCATTTTACCTTTGTATAAATGACAAATGCCGCCAAACATTTTTTTCTCCACGAGTTCAGGTATATTTTTTTGTAAAATATACGATTTTAATCGCTCTGCTAATGCTTCGTTGTACGCCATGTTATTGTGTGTAAATTAATATTTGTATTTTTTAAAACCATACTACTGCTCATTATACAAGTTCGCAAATAAAATAGTTTCCCCGTCTCCGCCCTTCATTTTGTTTATTTTAATATAAATATTATCCATTACATGAGTGCGTTCTCCGATTTTTATTTCAGGAGCGAGTTGCTTGAAAACCTGTCCCCAGGACTCCATTTGAAACAAGGTTTTATCCAATGCCGAAACAGACATAAATGAATCGGCAATTTTTAAGGACAATTCTTCTGCGGTTTTATCATATATATTTTGCTTTATTTTAAATTGAAATTGCTGCTCAATTTTTTTACAGCCGGATTGTTTTAATTCTAACTCCATGCCCGATTTCAAAACAATCGTCTCCAAAGTTCGCAGATCATTTTTTTCAAAAGAATGCTTTTCTACCTGATCCATTTCCTTAGAAAAAATGGCTTCAGGCGGATCGCAATTTTGAAAACTCTCAGGATTCGTAGAACCTGATTGACAATGAATAAAAAATATACTCAAAAAAATTATGTAGTATTTCATTTCTCAGTGTTTAGTTCCGCTAACATAACGGATTTTACCTGATTTTTTATTTCTTCTGCCGTTTTATTTTTTGGAAATACAATTCCCGACCATATCGCCCGGATGGTTCCGGGAAACCATTGCAACCCGGAAGGTGCCATTTTTTTATAATCGTAAACCAGTGTTTGTATTAAAATTGGATTACCTGTTTGCGCCGACAAATTGAAAGCTCCATCGTAAAATGGTGAAAGGGCAACTTCCGTTTTATTGCGGGTACCTTCCGGGTAGAGGAGGATGGATTGCTCTTTTTTTAGCTGATGCGCCATGACTTCCAGAGCGTTTTTTCTGGATGCCCGGCTGCTGCGATTGACGGTGATTGTCAGGTGTTTGATGACCCAGCCAAAGAGCGGAAGTTTTATATTTTCGGCTTTACTCAAAAATTTAAACAATCCGGGAAAGGACAGAGCATTCGCTAAAAAATCAAAATGGGAGCGATGATTGGAAACAATGATGTAGGATTCCTTAGGATCAATTTTTACTTTAGAGACAGTTTGAAGTCTGATTCCAATTAAAAATAAATATATTTTTGCTACTATTTTATGACTCCACCAGATTATCGCAGATTCTCCTTTTTCTTTTTTTATAAATAAAATTATAATATAAAAAGGCAAGTGAATGGCGACTAAAATTAAAAATATAAGTATTCCATATATTGCCCAAATGCGCCGGATCATTTTTTGACAGCGGTTCCGGTGGCAGGGATAAATGGACGAGATTGTTCGGGGCTGATGTAGTGCAGGAACAAGCGAAGGGCTTCGTATTTTTTAGAAGTAAAAGAATAATCAATATACTTAAAATAGTAATCTTTTAGGCTAAATTGAGGGTCCGGACTTATTAAGTTTTCAGCGAGATGGGAGCGAAAGGTCAACCCTGTCTTCAGGGCAACATTAAAAGATTGAACAAAATCTGATGGCAAAGATTGCCGGCTGACCCAGGCTGCAAATACAAAAGGCAGACCTGTCATTTCTTTCCAGTAATAGGATAAATCATATACGAAAGAATGTTTCTGATCCATTTTTATAGCTCGATCTCCAATGACCAATGCAGCCGTTTTACCACCTGTTTTTTGCTCGTAATTTTTTTGTCCTTGCAGGAGAGTTGGAGTAATATTCCAGTATTTTTCTAATAAGATTTTTAATAATGCAACTGAAGTGCGGGACTGATAATCGAGATAGATCGCCTCTGCTTCTTCCAGGGGACAATCACTAAAAACCGAAACCGTTTTGACCGGTCCGTTGGCTCCAATACAATAATCAGAGACCAAATGCGCTTCCTTTAATTGAGGAATCACCGCCACCGGAACCAGGCCCAAATCTACTTCTCCTTCCACGAGCTTGCGCGCACATTCCGCCGGAATGTCCAATTGTATATCCAGTTGTTCCTGCATCCGGGATTGCTCCAAACCATAAAGAAAAGGTTTGGTATTTAAATAGGAGACAGCTGATATTTTGATTTTTTTCATATAAAAATGAATGCTTTTAATGGGGGCATGTGTTTTTATTTTTAAATTTTATTAAACGATTTTGCTAACCTTAGTTACCAGGGAATACAGGACTGGCCTAGGTGAATTGATTTTTTAAAAAAACCGCCGAAAATAAATCGGGCGCGTTGCTGGTGTCAGGTGGGACACCTGACACGAAAACTCTTTTCCCGTCAGGTGTCCCACCTGACGGTTACAGGGCACAACGCTTGGTTAAAAATTCGTCGGTTAATTTCTTAAACTCAATAAGCCTGCGATACAAATTTTCCAAACCATTTTTCTACAAATGATGTCGGTGCGCTGCACCTTTTTTTCTTATGTCAATGTCAATGCCCCTAACTCAATCCCTCCAAATGACTCGTATCTTTTTCCCGTTCACTCACAAAATTTTTCCCATCCCAATGCATCAAAAACAAACCCGTATTTGAAATATGATAATTTTCCATATTCCCGATTGGTTCATTTTTAAGTAAAGTCATCAGGCAGGTAATCGTCCGGCCATGAGAGCAAATTAATATATTTTTTTGTGGCAATGTTTTAATTTTACCAATAAATCGTTCTAAGCGATTTAGCAACTGAGCCGCACTTTCTCCCTCGGGCAAGGCCGAATCCAACCGACCTTCCGACCAATCATTGATGAGTTTTTTATAGCCTTCAATCATGGCTGGCGTAGCAGATTTTCCCTCGTTGGTTCCCCAGCAAATTTCGTCGAGGTCCCTGTCCTGAATCCAACTAATGCCTTGCTGAACAAAAGGTGCGACTGTTTGGTGGGAGCGTTTTAGCGAAGAGGAGAGGAGCAACTCAAATTCAATATGTTGGTATTTTTTATAAAATAATTTTGCTTGTGTCTTTCCCGTTTCATTTAGGTCAGAATCCACGCCGCTGCCCTGAACGATTTTTTTCAGGTTGTAATCCGTTTGCCCGTGCCGTATGATATATAGGTTTTTAGGATTCATTTTTTTTGTTTATAACAGGCAGGGAAACATAGCCTTTGAATTTTTTATCTTCCTCAAAAACGTGTTCCGTATAATCTGTAATTATATTATATAAAGTATCTCTTTCTAATGGTTGGCGTCCTACGTGCCGAATGAGATTGACCAGTTCCCTTGTATTCATCGCCGGACTTTGCTCCTCGGCTCCGGCCATCGTATATATTTTTGTCGTATCATCAATAGTTCCATCTATGTCATTCACGCCAAAGGCCAGGGAAAGCTGGGCGACCTCCCGGCTGATCATCGGCCAGTAGGCTTTGAGGTGATCAAAGTTGTCGAGGTAAATTCTACTTATGGCATACATCTTCAAATCATCCAACATATTCGTCTCAGATATATGGGACATTTGATTATTTTTATTTCGAAACTTCAACGGAATAAAAGTCTGGAAGCCACCCGTTTTATCCTGCAAATTGCGAAGGCGATCCAGGTGATCGATGCGATGGGCATAGCTTTCGATATGGCCGTAGAGCATGGTCGCATTAGAGCGTTGGCCGAGCCTGTGCCATTCCTCGTGGATGGACAACCACTGATCCGCATTGCATTTTCCTCCGGCGATTTGATCGCGGATTTCCGGGTGGAAAATTTCCGCTCCGCCCCCCGGCATAGAATCCAGTCCAGCCTCCAGCATGAGTTTCATTCCCTCGGCGTAAGATACTTTTGCTTTTTTAAATATATAATGATATTCTACGGGAGTCAATGCCTTGACGTGGAGTTCCGGCCGATGCATTTTTATCGCCTTAAATAAATTCGTATAAAATTCTAAATTATATTGAGGTAAAACGCCGCCCACGATATGCACTTCGGTGACGGGTTGGTCGTCATATTTTTTAATGAGATCCATCATTTCCTCCAGGGTATATTCCCAGCCTTCCTCGCGTTTTTTGATCAGGCGGGAGTAGGAGCAAAAGGTGCAGGTATAGAGGCAGACGTTGGTTGGTTCCAGGTGAAAATTGCGATTAAAATAAGTTTTATCGCCGTGCTTTTTTTCGCGGATAAAATTAGCGAGGCTGCCGAGAAAACCAATTTCCCCTTCTTCAAAAAGCAAAACACCTTCTTCAAATGTAATGCGCTGTCCAGACGCCACTTTTTGGGCGATAGCCTTCATTTCAGGCGATATTTTCGGATCAGATAATGCTGCAATCATATTTTTACCTTTTTCTACTACAAAAATAACAAAGTTTTTGAACTTTCAGTTTTAAGTGAAAGTTTAAACGTGACGGGGCAACGAATTGTTTTTTTGAGAATATTTTTTATTTTTGGGGTGGAATTAATTTTTTTACCAGAAAGGACTAACGCTGGATGGAAAATAAACGCAATTGCGCGATACTGAGAAATTGGGTGGGAATAGGTAATGTTGCGTTTGTTCCTTCGTTGCATGCAAAAA
>JAHDCK010000120.1:10708-11918 GCA_020629915.1 Saprospiraceae bacterium | reverse complement strand
CATGGTGTAAAAATAAAAAAAGCGCACTCAAAATTGAGTGCGCTTTTTTTTTGGGGATTTTCGACGATTTATTTAGCCAATTTTCTATTACTAAAGATAGTTTTCTTTCCGCTTGGGATTGGAATTTCCTGACCATTATCAAGCAGATATACCTGCAAGTGATAATTGTTTCCGGTTTTCTTAGAAAAATTCTGGTGTACCAGTTCTACCATATTACCATCATAATCGAAGGCAATACGTTTGGTATCTTTGCTGGAATCCGGGAATCTTGGATTTTCTTCTATGATAGAAAGAGGAACTCCGGTATCAGAGTTAAAGATTTTTACAGCAAACTGTTTTTTCAACAACTCGCGGTATTCCGGATAATCCAGGAAAAATTCTACTACGGTAAAGTTCCAGTTATTCTTGCGCTTAAGGGAAGAAATATCTCCGCGGCTTTCATGTTTTCTTGGTACCATACGGTTGAAACGCACATTAATTTTGTGTACCATTTGGGATAAAGCCGTGTATTTTTTCTTGGTTGTTACCCGTTGAACTGTTTCTTTCTTGATGCGATCAATCTCTACATTTGCTTTATCAATAGAAGCATAGGAACTTTCCAGCTCGGATTTAAGCATGGCTTTGTCCTTTTCTAAACGGGTAATTTCGCTGCGATTGATCTTTTTTTCCTGACTGAGTTGGCGGATTTTTTCTTTGAGCTTTTCGTATTCCGCTGTTTTGTTAGAGAAATCCCGCTTGTAGCGATCCACTTCGTTTTCTTTGTTGCGAAGTGCTACTTTCAAATTATCAATAACAATATTAAGGGTTTCAATGCTATCCCGAAGGACAACATTTTCTGCTTCATATTCATCGCGCTCAACTTTGATTTTTCGATTGGTTTTATCCAAACCTTCAATCACGCCTTGTTGATTCACAATTGTTTCTTTTTGTACTTCAACAGTGGATTTAATTACAACGCTGTAAATCATCAAAGAAATGACCAGCAAAGCCGAGAAGATGGGGAGTATGGATTTCATAAAATACGAGGTTTAAGTGTTAGCAATAGCGTTTACTAAATTGGGAATTTCGTCAGGTTTATGTCATAAACACAAAAAGCAGTCCAAAATTCAGGAACTGCTCAAATTAAAAAAACCTGCCCCGTCTCCGGGGCAGGTTACCAAGTAAACAACTATTATGAAATCACCCTCTTTTGCTCCACTTTTGGAGCTGA
>JAHDCK010000120.1:0-10608 GCA_020629915.1 Saprospiraceae bacterium | reverse complement strand
CCCCGTCTCCGGGGCAGGTCACCAAGTAAACAACTATTATGAAATCACCCTCTTTTGCTCCACTTTTGGAGCTGAGTCTAAATTCTTTTGGTCTTTTGGGGTTCTGCCTTTAGCGAAAGCAGAGGTTTAAGTTTTGAAGCATCCGGGAGAACCAAATTATGGGGTTGTTCTCCGGGATCTTCTTATGAGGTTTAACAATATTTATCTTTTTTTATTTCAAATTTCTTTTTTCGGATTTCAAAAGTACCTGCCCCGTCTCCGGGGCAGGTCACCAAGTAAACAACTATTATGAAATCACCCTCTTTGCTCCACTTTTGGAGCTGAGTTAAAATCTTTTGGTCTTTTGGGGTCACACACTCGTTTGGGGTAAAGTGTGGGGTCAATTTTTGATTTTTTAGGGTTTTAAAAACTGAATGAATATTCATTCCGTTGTTTGATTATATAAACGGGAAATTCGTGCCAAAGGTTACGTTATGGTCTGTTTTTAAGATGGAATTAACAAATGAGGAAAGGAATTAACAGAAAGGCATTATTTCTTAACAATACGCCTGGTTTTTTTCTAATTTTAGGGTCCATAAGACCATCCGATGAAAAACAAACACCTTCTCCTTTTGGGGCTATGGCTGCTTCTTAGTTGTACTCCTGCGCCTCCTCCTCCTCCGAAAGTGATTGAACGGCCTCCTTTGCCTAAGGATGGACGGGATCATCATGCCGATACGCTGTCTTCCTTATATAATTATTGCGAAATCACTCAACTGCCCCAATTCGATACGGCTCCTCCCCGCCTGGATTTATTGAAAGGTCGTTTTTTGGATTCAGCGATTCAGTTGCAATACAGTTATCTCTGCAGTCGTCCGGATTCTTTCCATTATAAATATGGCAACCTGAATTTTTCTCAAAAACAAATCAAACAAGCCAATCGAAAAATCTATGACTGGGTTGTGGATTCTACTGCTGAGGTCGCAGATCTGTTTTATCATACAAAAGCCTATCAAATTCTTGGTGCAGATAGTTGTGGCAATATTCACTTCACCGCTTATTACACACCTGTTTTAAAAGTGAGAAAAAAACCAAATGCTACTTATAAATATCCCATTTATAAATATCCTAAAAAGTGGAAAGGGAAATTGCCCAGTCGGGAAAAGATAGACGGCGAAGGTGTGTTAAAAGGACAAGGTTTAGAACTTGCTTACGCAAAAAGTATTGTTGATATATTTTTTATGCAAATACAAGGTTCCGGGATTGTGGAATTTCCAAATGGAGAAAGAAGTTATTTTGCCTATGGTGGAAAAAATAATCACCGCTATAAAAGTATTGGTAAATATTTAATAGAAATTGATAGCATAAAAAAAGTTAATATTTCTTTAGGGAATATAAAAAAGTATTTTAAAAAATACCCGGATCAAGTTGAAGAAATATTATATAGAAATCCATCTTATGTGTTTTTTAAACCTGAAGCCGTCCGACCACAAGGAGGGATTCGCGTGCCACTCACCGGAATGCACTCCGTAGCTGTAGATCCAAAATTCATTCCGCTTGGTAGTACCCTACTTGCTCAAATTCCCATTCTGGATGAAAACAAAAAGTTCTCTCACCATGAATATCGCCTTCTGCTGGCACAGGATACTGGTGGCGCAATCAAAGGTCCCGGACGCATTGATCTTTATACCGGGATTGGAAAAGAGGCAGAGCAACAGGCGGGGCCTATGAATTATTATGGCAAAGTCTGGCTACTCCTTCCACGAGAATCGCTTTGGGATTATTTCTCCTATTTTGCATTTTAAAAAATAAAATATCAATTAATTACTTTGGAAAGCGTAAAGTAAAAAGTCGTTCCCTTTCCTTTTTCGGAATTGAACCAGATTTTACCGCCGTTGTTTTCGATAATTTTTTTGCAGATAGCCAATCCTACTCCGGCACCCGAATACGTTTCCTTGGTTCTAAGGCGATGAAAAATTTTGAAGGCGAGTTCCTGATGCTGCTCGTCCATTCCGATGCCGTTATCTTTTACGGAAAGCTGGTAGTGATTTTCTCCTTGCGGCTCGCAGGCAATTTCGACGACGGGTTGGTTTCCGGCAGGTTGATATTTTACAGCATTATCAATGAGATTCTGAACAACACTTTGGATTTGAGCACGACTGCCATTGACACTTGGGAGCGGAGAGCGGATAATCACTTCTGCCTTTTTGGATTCAATGGTATCGCGCAGGAGCAGCATGACATCTTTACAAACCTCATCCAAATCAAAATTTTCGGAGGCTCTTGGTTCCCGATCTACTCGTGCGTATTCTAATAATCCTTTTATCAAATCATCCAAACGCTCGGCACTATTTTGACAGAGATCAATAAACTCTGTGCTTTCCCGATCCAGTAATTCTTTATTTTTTTTATATAAAATATTTAAAAAAGTCTTGATAGTGCGAAGCGGTTGTGTCAAATCGTGAGCAACGATATGCGCAAAACTGGATAAGGCCTTATTCGACTGAGCGAGTTCCTTATTGCGGAGATCGAGTTCCTCGTTGATTTCCTGCAATTTCTTTTTATGGCGATACATTTCCAAAAAGGAATTGACCTTGGCTGCCGTAATTTCCGGGACAAGCGGTTTGAATAAATAATCCACTGCTCCGCTTTCGTATCCCTTCCGAACGTGCTCCATATCAAAGTGATGTGCCGTCACAAAAATGATCGGCGTGGCCTGGCAATCTTCCAGAAGGCGCAGTCGTTCGGCCAATTCAAAACCATTCATCAAAGGCATTTGAACATCCAGCAAGAACAGGGCAAATTCGTGTTTTTGAACGAGTTCGAGAGCGGAGATTCCGGAGGTAGCGGTGTAAAGTACCCGGTCGCTGCCTTCTAATATAGCGGACAGGGCGATCAGGTTGGGCTTTTTATCATCTACCAACAAAATCTTAGGCAATCCAGCAATATATTTTAGATTCTCATTCATTTTCCAAGGCAATTACCAATGGTTTCTATCAACAAATCCACGTCAATAGGTTTGGTTAGATATTCCGTCGCACCGGCTTCCATGCAGGCGATGCGATCCCCTTTCATGGCTTTGGCCGTCAGCGCAATGATCGGCAAATCAGCAAACCGTTCCTGCTCCCGAATTTTCCGCATGGCTTCCAGGCCATCCATCACCGGCATCATTATATCCATTAAAACTATATCAATATTAGAAATATTTTCCAGCACATCCAAGGCTTCCTGTCCGTTGCTTGCGGTAAATAAATTTGGGCCGTACTCTTCAAGAACACTTTCCACAGCGAAGATGTTCCGCATTTCGTCATCCACGATTAAAATCTGGGTACCGCTAAACCTGGAAGCCGCTTGTTCTGCTTCAGAGGTTTTTTGCAACAAATTTTTCAGTCCCTCATTCAGGGAATTTTCGTTATTATAAAATTTTATATTAGAAAATTCTGCAATTTTATTTTGTTCTTCAAAACTCAACTCTTCAGAAGAGAAGAAAATAATTTTGTTGGTTTGATTTTTTCCAGACTCCATGACCTGATCCAAAAACTCCACCAGCGGCATATCCGGAAAAGGTAAATCCGCTACGATGATCACTTTTGAATCTGCATTTTTAATATAATCAATTGCTTTACCCGCCTGAGGCACCTGATTCACATAAGAAAAATGCTTATCAATTATATTTTGAAATTCGGGTAATTCCTGATTGCTGCCAATCACTAAGCACTGCGCCAAATCTGCTTCTTTTTTTATGGTTTTAAAAACCGTTTCCAGTTCGGGCTGGCGAATGGGCTTGAGGTGATAACTGATAGCGCCGAGTTTTCTTCCCTTGGCTTTATTATCCATGATAGAAAAAACGTGGACGGGAATATCCGCTGTTTTAGCATCGGCCTTGATGGTTCTCAGTACATCCCAACCATCTACGACGGGCAACTGAATATCCAACAAAATTACAGAAGGATTATATTTAGAAACATAATCTATTCCCTTGTCGCCTTGATGCGCAACAATGGCTTTCATGCCCATTTCTCTGGCATAATCCCGAAGGAATCCTGCAAAGCGAAAATCATCTTCAATGATCAATACAGGACGATCTCCTTCCTCCAAAATATTTTTATCATCTTCAATTTCAGGGAGATTCACCAAATCCTCTTTTCCATCCGTTGCCAAACTATTGGCCTGCAAGCGGGAAATTTCTGCTTCGCGAATTTCCAAGGCTTCCTGTTCGCTGTATTCTACCGGAAGGAAAAGCGAAAAAGTGCTACCTTCCCCCACCTTGCTTTCCACCTGAATCATACCGCCCAGCAAGGTCGCCAATTCCAAACTAATGCTCAATCCCAACCCCGTCCCTCCATAGCGACGACTGGTAGAACCATCTGCCTGCTGGAATGCCTCAAAGATGAGATTGAGTTTTTCGGATTCGATACCGATGCCGGAATCCGTAACGGCAAACTCAACAACTCCTTCTTTATATTTACTTATTTTAGATAATTTATTTTTATCTAAAACAGGTTTTCTTATATTTAGATTTACATTTCCTCCGCTTTCTGTAAATTTAAAAGCATTAGAAAGGAAATTGCGAAGGACTTGCTGAAGTCGAACGGAATCGGTTTTCATTTGGCTTTCCAGTCCGTCTTCAATTTTTACATTGAAGCGAATATTTTTTTCCTGGGCTACTCCATTGAAGAGCGATAAAATGCTATCTTTTATATTTGAAATTTTTACCTCTTCAATTTGCAACTGGATTTTTCCTGCTTCGATTTTAGCTAAATCAAGAATGTCATTGATCAATGTAAGCAAATCGGAACCCGAATCGTATATAACTTTAGAGTATTCGATTTGTTTATCTGTAAGATTATTGCTTTTATTTTTACCCAGCATTTGAGAAAGGATCAAAATGCTGTTGAGCGGTGTGCGTAATTCGTGAGACATATTCGCCATGAACTCGCTCTTGAATTTACTGGCAGCTCTCAGTTCCGCCACTTTCAGTTCGAGGGCTTCCTGCGTAGAAAGCAGTTGATCATTTTTATTTTGAATTTCTCGGGTGCGTTCCTCCACCTTACTTTCGAGGGATTCGTTGAGCGTTTTCAAGCTTTCGTTGAGGTGATACAATTCCCTTGACTTTTCTTCGAGGATAGCCTCGGCAGCCTTACGGGATTTTCTTTCCCGTTCTAAAATTCGTTTTAATGCGTCCAGATTTTTATCCATGTCTTGCTATCGTAAACTTTACTACGGAACCATCTTCCTTCACATTATCCATTTTTATATCTGCTTTTTCCTCATAATACTCCAAACAACCCTTGATCAAACCCAGTGCCAGATCGCTCATTTTACGGGAAGACATATAAATCATTTCCATTTTTGAATCATCCCTTTCAATTTCAAATTTAGGCAACTCAGCCTCCGGGTATAATTTTTTCACTTCTACGTGGATATAATTATCTATTTTTTCTAAAAAATCAAATGAACCCGAAACGTCCTCGAAGAACTGCGCATGGCTTTTTGAAAACAGAAAAAATAAGTGATGGCCGTACACCTGCAATAAATCAGGCACTGGAATTTCTGTCACTTCACTGAGCTTGACGACCAGTGTGACGATTTCGGTATGAGGGTACGTACCGATAGAAGTATAAACGCCTCCGGAAGGCAAATGGCTTTCCGTAACGATTTTGTCGGCTACATCAAAACCGAATTTATCTTCTACCATTTCGAGAAATTCTGTAAAGACGAATCCTTTCATAATGTGGGGAATTGGTTTGTTTAAAAAATCAGATGTGTAACTGTGTGGGTTCCCGATACAGGAATGAGTAGTAAAGTTACTATTTTTTTTCATTTAAAAATCCATTTTAAAAATATCCCCTATCTTTGTAGTGCCTAACCAAAGTTTGTATGAATCAAATCGTAACTCTGGATGAATTTATCATCCAACGTCAAAAGGATTTTCCCTTTGCTACGGGAGAACTGACGGGTCTATTGCGGGACATTGGCCTTGCTGCCAAAATCGTCAACCGCGAAGTGAATAAGGCCGGCCTGGTCAATATTTTTGGGCTAACTCACAAAGACAATGCCTCCGGGGAACGGGTGCAAAAGCTGGACATCTACGCCAACGAACGTCTGATTGGTTGCCTGAAAAACAGCGGCGAATGTTGTGGTATCGCCTCGGAGGAAAACAAAACTTTCCTGCCTATTCCATCCCTTGAATCCAAGAGTGCAAAGTACGTCGTCATCTTCGATCCGCTGGACGGATCGAGTAATATTGATGTCAATGTTTCTCTGGGAACAATTTTTGGAATTTACCGCCGGGTGTCCGAATCGGGGCAGGTCGTGCTGGATGATTTTCTGCAAAAAGGAAATCAACTGGTTGCGGCTGGTTATGTCTTGTATGGAACTTCTACCATGTTGGTTTATTCTACGGGAAAAGGGGTGAATGGATTTACGCTTGATCCTTCTATCGGCGAATTTTGTCTCTCCCATCGCAATATCACCATCCCAAAAACGGGACCCTACTATTCTATCAATCAGGGACATTTTAATAAGTTTGACAAGCCCATGCAGAAGTATATTCACCATTGCGCCGATCAGGGGCTGGGGCTTCGCTACGTCGGTACGATGGTGACGGATGTGCACCGAACATTAGTAAAAGGAGGTATATTTATTTATCCTAATACGTCTTCTCATCCAGATGGTAAGCTGCGCCTCCTCTACGAGTGCAACCCGATGTCTTTCCTTGTAGAACAAGCGGGTGGTCAGGCTATCAGTTGTAAAATGGAACGCATCCTGGATATGAAACCGACGGAACTGCATCAGCGCACTTCTGTGGCAATGGGTTCGCCGATGATGGTGGATGAGATGAAAACTTTTTTGAAAAAGGCGAAGGCAATGGATAAGATACGGACGGCTTAGGGGCAAGTTCAAGTTCAAGTTCAAAAAAATATGTTTTATTTTTATATTTGAATTGTAGAAAAATTTAGGGTGCTATGTGATGAAAAAATATTAATGTGTTGGATTTTATCAATATATCCTTTATTTTCCCGGACTTTTATTTTTAAAAACTGCTCCTATGAAAGTCCCTTTTTTCGTTTCCCTATTTTTTATTCCATTCGCTGTTTTTTCACAAACCCTCGAAGCCGATCTTCAAGCCTGGGTGGATGACAACAATATCCCCGGATTGGCAGTGGGCGTTATCAAGGAAAATGCGATGGTCTACGAAGGCTATTTTGGTATGGCCAATTTTGACACCAATACTCCGGTGACGGATTCTACTGCTTTTATGTTGGCGAGCATGAGCAAGCACGTTGCGCAAACCGCAGCAGTTCTGGCTATGGAGTCCGGATATATTTCGAGCCTTTCCGATCCGGTCAACGATTACCTTTCCTTTGATGTCGTTCATCCCTTCGACAATACAACACTTACCATTGAAATGCTCATCAACCACACCGCAGGCATTCGGGACAACTGGGATCAAATGCCTTACCTAAACAGTGATGATGATTGCACACCGCTAGGTATTTATATGGAACAATACCTCGTACCGGGTGGCAGTATTTATTTTGAAGACCTGAATTTCACTCCGACAGGAACCGGCTCTTACGAATATTCAAATATCGGATATGCCTTATTAGGATATGTAATTGAAGAAGCTACGGGACAAGACTACGGTCACTTTGTGCGGGAAAATCTGATGGAACGGCTCTGCATGAATCGCAGTTCTTTTTATATGGATGAATTAGATATGTCTTTGACTGCTATGCCTTATAATTTTGGTGCAGGTGGTTTTAGTCCCATTGGTCATTACAGCTACAGTGATTATCCTTCAGGCAGATTGAGAACGACCTTGAAGGATATGAGTCATTATGTTTTGATGCACCTGGGTTCGGGGACGATGGATACCGTTTCTCTGCTTACTCCAGGCGGTGCTAACCTCGTTGGAGAAACCGGCGCAGGAGGGGATCAAGGTGTGAGTACAGTTTTTCGGTTTGACCGGGATGCGGGCACGGGGGTTATTATATTTTGTAATCGCAATTATAATTTAAATCCTGCAACAAACATAGTAGAGAACTATATAGGACAATTAAATACATTACCAGCAGATAAGTTGGATTGTTATACGCCGCCTGTGCCTGTTAGCACTTCTGAAATTTCTGATGAACTCATTTCTATTTATCCCAATCCGGCTTCTGAGGAGGTCAATATTTCCTGGGGGGATCTTCGGGTTCATGGATTAAAATTATATAATAATATGGGACAATTGGTTTTAGAAAAAAATATAAAAAACATAAAAACATATACGATAGAATCTAACAATCTGCCGCCTGGAACTTATTTTGCAGAATTCATTTCTGACTTTAATATAAACACTAAAAAATTAATTATACTTTAAGAGCTTAGGGATGAGAAAATAATAAAATACACAACTATACTTGTTCTTTTTTACCTAGGCGGCGTTAAAAAGCCTTTTTGGCTAGGACTCTTTGTGCCACTGGCACAAGCCAACGCAGGATGCCCTGCATCGCCTGCGTTTTTTGCCTTGCCAATCTAAAAAATAACTTCGCCTATTTTGTATACTTTATTTTTCCCTCATCCCTTATTTAAAATTCCAGTAAAAGTGGTGCAAAGGCTACCCTTCTTAGAAAACTGATTTCCGGGTTAGGGCTACTGAGTTCTGAGGAAGGCATTTTTATTTATTACAATATGTCTTACAGAATCATATTCGATTATTTTATCTTTCACTAAATGTACTTTTGCGAATATGTCATTTTTTTCATTCCAAAAAAACTCTTTTGTAATCCAGGTTTCTCCGACTTGGTTTAAAAACACAAAATCACTTCCTTCTATTTTATATATATTTAAACCCATAGTAAGGGTATCTTGACCGAGAAAATTATCGGTAGCCACCCATGTACTATCCGGCGAAATGGCTGGGATGGAATGTAGGGTATCAATCTGTCCGGTTTTCAAATCTAAAATTTGGCAGGTTGAACTTTTGTAATAAAAAGTATTTATTAATAATTTTTTCATGGATGGAATTTCTCCGGCCACTTCATGTTTGATTATACAAGCCTGACAATTTTTATCCTGATGATCCTCAAAGCGGAGGATTCCCCCTCCTACCTGAATAGCAATTTGGCCTTCAGATTTTTTTATCTGAGAAGGAACAATTTTAGGCGTTTTCATAATTTCTTTTCGAATGCGATTATAATAAACCGGAAGGATTTCCCATATATCTTCTCCATATATTTTTTCATCTGCCATTCTTTTTTGAAACAGATGCGTGTCCTCTCTTACTTGTTTTGAAAGACCACTCAGAGAATCTTTCAAGTCCAGAACAAAGGTAATAGCGTAATATGCTCCTCCTGCCAATATTGCAAACAATAATAAATATATTATATTTTTATTCATTTTTATTTAATTTAAACTTAAAAATAAATGCAGATTCACTTTAATTCACGGAGGGATTTGGACACAGCAAATTTATGAATTATTTTTTCCGATATTTTGTTCTTCAGTTCTAAAATCTCCTTTTCCAGTTTCTTCACGTAAAAATTAATATTATAATAAATTTCTCCCTAAATATAATTCATCTTATGTTTCTGATGAAACTTTATAAGATCCTTTTAAAATTATTTATATAATTTCCATTATACTCTTTTTCTACCTAAAGTCAGGAAACAAATATGAAAAAAATAAAACCTCATAGATTTTCCTGCACCAATATAATAATTTTAACATTCTTCCTAATTATGTCAATTTCCTAAAAACCATGGATTCTCAATAAAATTTCAATTAATATTGAAATATCAACAACACCTTACCGTAGTATTTTTTTTAAACAAAAACTCCTAATTATGAAAAAGACATTTTTACTTTTCTTATCTGTTTTTTTATTAACTAATGCAGATGCACAAAGCATCGTACAGGTAGCAGCCTATGATACCAAAGTGCCTATAAGTGATATAATTGGACTGGAAGGTGTGCAGGTTATGCGAGATCAAAATAATATCTATCGATATTATATTTCCAATGCCGGAGAGGCTCAGGTCCAACAAGCCAGATCTGCCGGATATACTTATGCCCGGATTGCAGATATGCGGGAATTTCGAAATTGCTGCTTCATGGGTGCGCCTGCTCCCGTGGATCGCATCAAGACACTAAAATCTATTTTCTTTGATTTTGACAAATCCAACTTACGTTCAGAATCCAAATATCAACTGGATCAGCTGTATCTCATCCTTACAGAAAATCCCAGCTACCGAGCACAGTTGAGAGCGCATACCGATGCCAAGGGTAGCAATGCCTATAACGAAGCTCTCTCCATGCGCCGGGCGAATGCTGCCAAAAGTTACCTGATAGGCAAAGGCATTTCTGCCAGCCGACTCGACACCAGCACCTACGGCGAAGGCACACCCATTGCCAAAAATGATCTCAATGGGGCAGATACAGAAGAAGGCCGTCAGCTCAATCGTCGGGTGGAATTGCTTGTCATGGATAGCTCTGGCCAAATACTTAATGGTATTGTGGAGGAAATTCGGGTTCCGGATTATTTGAGGAATTAATGGTCGTCTATAAAGATTAATTTTTTATCATAAAAAGCCCAAATCTATTAACAGAAAATAGATTTGGGTTTTTAAATAAAAAGAA
>JAHDCK010000119.1 GCA_020629915.1 Saprospiraceae bacterium | reverse complement strand
AAGAAATTAAAAAATCGTTCAAAGTATTTTAAAGATTATTGTGGCTGGTTACTTAAATTAAATAATAAGTAAATTTAATAAAAGAAGATTATTTTGATGCAAAAAAGAAATATATCATCTATTCCTGATTCTTTAATTTACGAAGTAGTTGAAGAACAGCCTGTTTATTATAAAAATTATGAATCTGTTTTAAAAGGGACAAAATCAGAAGCAGAAATTGTGGGAAGCAGTTACCTACAATCCTGGTTGATTACACAACTTATTTTAATCATAGGAAAACTCCAGGGGAAATATACCATTTTAAGTAATGAAGTAGGGCTGCAACTATCTCCGAAAACCTGGCGAGCAGCGGATATTGCTATTTTTGAAAAAACACAACTTCAAAATAAAAAAATTGATAATAAATATATCAATATTGCACCAAAAGTAATTATTGAAATTGATACCAAAGCTTCCGTTGAAACCGGAAAAGATGCCGTAGGTTATATTCATGAAAAAACAGAAGCCCTCCTTGGTTTTGGGACAGAAAAATTCCTCTGGATTTTTACAGAATCAAAAAAGGTGATGATAGCAGAAAAAAAACAAACGGATTGGAAAATTTCAGGGTGGAACAAAAAATTAGAATTACTTCCTGACCTTTTTGTTTCGTTGGAAGAATTGACAAAAGATTTAGACTAAATCCACAGGCTTTTCTATTCCTTCCAATACTTCCATACACTTCGACAACCGGTCTTCCCTACTCCCTTCAATTATGGTAAAAGGAATTTTTAATTTAATCAACTCTTTTTCATATATTTTAAATAAAACAAAACGTTCGTAACGGCTTTCCCTCAGCGGATCGGGTTCCCAGGGAATGTCAGGTGCGCATAGAAAATAATGTTGAGGAATATTATATTTTAAGTTATCCAAAATATATTTATCTGCCATTCCATATTTATACTCCGACCAGATTTTTATCACCAACAAATCTGTATCCGTAAACAAAAATGTCTTGGCTTCTTTTGCATATTTTTTTTCTAACGCCATCTGCCCCTTTGCAATTTCCACCAAATCAGAATAGACATAAGGACGCTGAAGCGTATCCAAATACTCCCTTGCGTACTCCGGTACCCAAACCGTTTCAAAGGCTCTGGACAACCATCTGGCTAGTGTTGTCTTACCAGAAGACTCTGGCCCTGTTATACCTATTTTAATTATATTAGAATTCACGTTTTTATTTTCTGATATTCTCTGCGCCAGGATATATATCCATCAATTGCAATAATAATATATATGATAAAAATCAAAGCAAACAACCAGGCTTCCCTCGTTATATATAAATACACATATAAGATATCAACAACAATCCAGTACAACCAGTTTTCCAAAATTTTATAAACCGTCAAAAAAGTAGCGACAATAGCAAAGACTGTCGTTACTGAATCCAGATAGGTAGAGGCGGCCTGGGTGTAAGCCGCAAAGAAATAGCCAAATGGCAAGGCAATTAAAACTCCCAGAATAATATATTTTAAGTTCTGATTCCATCCCAGCGAGGAAATGGGTTTTTCAATCTGATGGTCATTACCAAACTTCCATTGATACAAGCCCCAAAAACCCATTATAACATAAAATATATTTAAAATAGCATCAAAATACAATTGATAATACGCAAACGTGGCATAAGCCCAAAGCGCGCAACTCACGATTCCAAAATACCAACACCAGTAATTTTTTCGGGCAGCGAGGATAACATAGATCAATCCAAAGACCACAGCGCCTGCCTCGGTCCATTGGAGGGCCAGTATTGCTTCGATGATGGAATTCCAAACAGAATGATTCATAACGGGGGATCAAGAAACCCGATATTCCAAGCGAAATATCGGGTTCTAATTAGTGTAAGGATTACCAGAATGAATATTGTAATTAGATACAAAAGAAAATTAGGGTGATCTAATTACTTAACAAAACCAATATTGCCCTTAAAAATAAGGGCATCTATCATTTTGCGATTCACAATAATGTCAAAATTCCTGTTTTCATTTTTTTTCTTTGCGTTTTTTCCCAAATAGGCACAAAAAAAGCGGACAACCGAAGTTGCCCGCCGTAAGCATAAGCACTTTTCCCCCCTAGTGCATAGCTACGATATAAGTTTTTTTATCGTGTTTGTTCACACGCCAAAAGTTATAATCCCGAACCATTCTGTCCAGGTTTTTGTATTTAAAGTCCTTTTTCCCAATCCGATCTACCAAGGCATCATATCCATTAAAAATGGTTTTTGCAATGGGACTAAACCCTTGCTCATTTACTTTTTTGATTGCTCCACCTTTTATTCTAATATAATAATTATAGCTATAAGGATTTTTTGGATTATCCGGAACTTCCGTATAATAGGTAAATAACTCAATTTCTCCCTCCACTTCTTTTTGCATCCACACGACTGTTGGACCAAACACCAAGGGAGGAATATCCACGGTGGTTCGATGATATTCTACCCATTTTTTAGCTTTTTTACCTTCTTCTGTGCGGTAAGATTCTTCGTAGGCATACATTTTCACCTCCTCAGGTTTCAAAACCAACTTTTCTCCACTACTAGTGACAAAGTTGACTTTCCACTCATTATCAGTTATGGTCCCAATAAATAATTTACCTTTGACTTTTTTATCGTAATTGTCAATGTAATACCCCATTACTTTTTTACCCTTGTTGAGTTTGAGTTTCATTTGTGCCTGAGCCTCCGGCTGCAGGACAAACATCATCAGGAGGACAAGCGGAAAGAGGAATTGTTGTCGCATAATTTATCATTTAAGTTTTAAAATAATACAGGTTTTTTGAAGGTTTTTTACCCTGCTGTTGAGACACAAAAATTTTTCCAATTTCACTTAAATGAAGGTAGTTTTGTGACATCATTTTTGTATGATTTTTTTTTAAAAGAATTGTATTTTTATTGAAAATTGAACTACAATAATCAAATAATACATAATATGATTTCGCTTAAAGCTATCATCTTTGACATGGACGGGCTGCTGATTGATTCTGAACCACTATGGAAAGAGGCTGAAATTCAGGTTTTTAATGACCTTGGAGTACCCATGACTGAAGAAATGTGCCGGGAAGTGACCGGACTTAGAATTGATGAAGTAATTGCGCATTGGTATAAGTACTATCCATGGAAAGGTGACAGTTTAGAGCAGGTTCAGGAGCGAATAATTTCCCAAATGAAAACGCTGATTCTCAAAAAGGGAAAGGCCTTGCCAGGTGTCCCTGCTATTTTTGAGTTTTTTAAAGCCAAAAACATTCCAATGGTCATTGCTTCTTCCTCTTCTTTTGAATTAATTCACACCGTAGTAGAAAAATTAAAGATTGGGCATTACCTGGAATTTGTCCATTCTGCTGAGGTAGAATCTCACGGCAAACCCCACCCTGCGATCTTTCTCACTGCTGCCAAAAAACTCGGCGTTGCTCCTACAGATTGCCTGGTTTTTGAAGATTCGTTTTTTGGAGTGCTAGCGGGAAAAGCCGCCCGGATGAAGGTGATAGCTGTGCCGGAAAAGAATGACAAAAGATTTGCTATTGCAGATTTGGTTTTGGATACGCTGGAAGGATTTGGGGAAGAGAATTGGTTGGCCTTTTCATAAATTCAATAAACATATTTAGTTAGAACTAATACAACCACAGGCAAAAATATTTGTTAGGCCCAACCCCTAAGCCAATTCTCCAATTGATATTTTAACTAAGCATCGTACCATGAAACTTTCAGGGCAGGATGCTTTAGGAAAAGTTCGTCGGTTAATTTTTTAAAACCAATAAGTTTGTTGAACAAAAAAAGCAACCCTACAGAACGCAAGGTTGCCTTGAAGCTAATCAGAGTATGACAAGAAAAAATAATCAGCTAAACCTGTCAAATAGTTAAATAGCTTTTATATAAAAAATTACACTAACTTACCCACATTCAGAATGGCCACAGCTTTTACAAATCAAACATCCTTCCTTGTAAATCAATCCATCCTTGTCGCCACAACCAGGGCAAGCTCGCTTGGCCTCCGTCCCGTCCGGGACGTATTTTTTGAGGGCGCGAACAACGCCGTTCTTCCAGGTATTGATCACCTCGCTGTTGAGATTCAGGCCGGAGACTAATTCTACCACATAATTTAATGGCATCCCGTGACGCAAAATTCCGGAAATCAGCTTGGCGTAATTCCAGTATTCCTGGTCAAAGGAACGGGACAATCCTTCCATCGTTACCTTGTACCCCATTTTATCCTGATACTGAAAATCATATCTGTTTTTTCCATTTTCGTCCTTGTTTTTTATCACCCAACCTTTCTCTACAAAAGCGGGTAACATAAAAGTGTCTTCCGCTCGTCCGGTAAAGACCTCGTATGGACGCCCATCCAGCAATCCGACGACTGCCATCCATTTTTCATGGTTGTTTTGGAAACGGACAATTTCACAGTCCAGTTTCTTGGGTCGCTTTGGCGCATTGGATACAGCGAAGGTCGTGGCATTTTCATCCTCCTTTTCCGTATCCGCCACCAGCACACCGGAGCGGGAACCATCGCGGTAAATCGTGCAGCCTTTGCAGCCGTGTTGCCAGGCTGCTTCATATATTTCTTTTACTTTTTCGACGGAAGTTTCCTGCGGGATATTCACGGTAACACTAATGGAATGATCCACCCATTTCTGGATAGCTCCCTGCATTTTCACCTTTTGTACCCAGTCCACATCATTAGCTGTGGCCTTGTGGTAAGGCGACTTGGCAATAATTTTTTGCAGCTCTTCGTCATTCATTTCCCGGACGCGATTCACGTCGTAATCATTGACGACCAGCCAATCCATAAATTTGTGGTGGAACACATTGAACTCCTCCCAGTGATCGCCCACTTCATCTACAAAGCTCACTTTTACGCCTTTGTCGTTCGGATTAACTTTTCTTCGTCTTTTGTAGGAAACCAAAAATACGGGTTCGATCCCGGAGGAAGTTTGCGTCATCAGACTAGTCGTTCCCGTAGGAGCGATAGTCAATAAAGCAATATTCCGGCGACCATATTTTGTCATATCTAGATACAACTCATTATCGGCTTCTTTAATACGTTGAATCATCGGATTGTTGGCTTCCCGGGTAGAATCATATATTTTAAATGCACCGCGCTCCTTCGCCATCGTCACGGAAGAGCGATACGCATTCAGTGCAAGAGTCTTGTGAACCTTCACCGAAAAATCAATCGCCTCATCACTTCCATATTGAATATTCAATGCACCGAGCATATCCCCTTCAGCTGTAATCCCAACTCCCGTCCGGCGACCTTCAACACAAGTCTTCCTGATTTTTCTCCACAATTCGAGTTCTGTATTTTTAATAAAATCCGGTTCGGGATCTTTTTCTATTTTAGAAATTATAGTATCAATTTTTTCAATTTCTAAATCAATTATATCATCCATCATGCGTTGAGCAACCTGAACGTACTCCCCGAATTTTTCAAAATTAAAATTCGCTTCTTTGGTAAATGGCTTTTCTACAAAACTGTATAAATTGACTGCCAGCAATCGGCAACTGTCATAAGGACACAACGGAATTTCTCCACAGGGATTAGTGGAAACGGTTTTATAACCCAGGTCGGCATAGCAGTCCGGAATAGATTCATTGACGACCGTATCCCAAAACAGCACGCCGGGTTCAGCTGAACGCCAGGCGTTGTGGATAATTTTTCCCCATAATTTTGAGGCATCAATTTCCTTGGTGAATTTTGGATCATCCGAATCAATAGGATATTTTTGTATATATTTTTCTCCGGCCATTGCTGCTTTCATAAAAGCATCATCCACTTTTACCGAAACATTCGCTCCGGTCACTTTCCCCAATTCTAATTTTGCATCCACAAAATCCTCTGCATCCGGGTGGCGGCTCGAAACAGTAAGCATGAGCGCGCCGCGTCTTCCATCCTGAGCCACCTCGCGGGTACAGTTAGAATATCGCTCCATGAAGGGGACAATTCCGGTAGAAGACAGTGCAGTATTCATGACGGGAGTTCCCTTGGGGCGGATATGAGACAGATCATGCCCGACTCCTCCACGGCGTTTCATCAGCTGAGCCTGTTCTTGATCAGTGTGGATAATCCCGCCGTAGGAATCTGCATTATTTCCGATGACAAAGCAGTTGGACAGAGAAGAAACCTGGATGTCATTTCCGATACCGGCCATAGGTCCGCCCTGTGGAATGATGTAGCGGAAATTTTTTAATAAATTATAAATGTCTTTTTCAGAGATGGGATTTTCATATTTGTTTTCAATCCTTGCGATTTCCTTTGCCATGCGTTTGTGCATGTCATCGGGTGTTTTTTCAAACAAATGTCCCTGAGAATTTTTAAGGGCGTACTTGTTGATCCAGACGCTGGCGGCCAGTTCATCTCCGTTGAAATAAGCGATGGAAGCCTGTAATGCTTCCTCGTAAGTGTAGGTCTTGGTTTTTTGGTTAGTTGAGGTTTTAGTTGATGTTTTTTGCTGTAACACTTTGGTTTCCATTCATCTACGAATTTTAGTTTGTTAAGAGAATCTTAGTTTGCTTTGGAGTCCGTTTTTAAAATACATATTTCAGGGAAAGTGATATAAAAAAATATCATTTTCCTGGTGATTTTACTGTGATTTACGTGGTTTTGATAGTTGCGCTTGGTTCCGGGGTTTTGAGGGACAACCTTTGCTAAGTATGTATTAACACAAACTTAACACCATTTCAAAAAAAAAGCTAATTTTTGGAAAAAGAGTTATTAACACAATGTTAGTAACTTAACTAAACAATTGATTAACAGTTAATTAACAATAAGTTACATTGTTACTAACTTTGTGGATAACTATGTGGATAACTATTGTAAAACATCACCAAATAAGGGATAATTGTCACAAACAGAGAACTTAAAAGAGCCTGTTTCTCCTGAAAATCCAGGCCATGAGGAGGCTGATAATGAGGGATAAGATGATGATGATATAAAATGCTGCCGGAGATTCTTCCAGACCACTAACGACATTCATTCCAAAGAAACTGGCGACGAGGGTCGGCACCATTAAAATGATGGTTATCAGGGTTAAACGCTGGATAACAATATTCAAATTATTGGATATGATAGAGGCAAAGGCGTCCATTGTTCCACCCAAAATATTAGTGTAGACGTTGGCCATTTCAAGAGCCTGGCTGTTGTCAATAATGATGTCTTCAAACAGATCGGTCAGGTCTTCATCATCCCGAATTTTTAATATATCTGTTCTTTTCATCTTCATTTTGAGGAGTTCGTTGGAACTTAAGGCTGTCACGAAATAGACCAGACTTTTTTCGATGCCGAGGAGCTGCTGGAGTTCTTTATTTCTACTTGAATCGTACAACTCCTGCTCGATATGATTGCGTTTGAGGTTGAGTTGTTTTAGGCAATTTAGAAAACGATATACGTTTTGTTCAAATATTTGCAGGACAAACTGCGCTTTATTTTCCGGGCGAAAATGCTTGATTTGATTTTTTAAAAATTTATTTAGAACAGGATTTTCAAAAGAGGTAATCGTTATAATATGATCCTGCGTGATAATGATACCAATCGGAACAGTTATATAAATCGCTTCATTTATATTTTTAATTTCCTTTTCCATGGGTGTATTGACAACGATAAGTCGAACATCATCCTCCCGCTCGTAGCGGGAACGCTCATCAATATCCAGAGAGTCGGTCAAAAAATCCAGGGGAATGTCCAGTTGCTGGGCCAGTTCTTCCAGTTCTTCCTGGTTAAACGGCTCTGCAATATTGATCCAGGAGGCCTTCTCCAGTTCCTTCACTTCGAGCAATGTGCTTCCCTCCTTTTGGTACAATTTGATCATGGGTGCAAGGTACGGTTTTTTCAAGCGCAAGTTCAAGTGTCAAGCGCAAGTTCAAACAGGACGCAGATTTTTTATTTCATAAAAAATTTCATTTTTCTGCACCCCACTCGTCATTTGATCTTGATTCGTGAACTTGAACTTAATCTTCCTATCCCTCTTTTATTTCATCAATAAATTTTTGATATAAATATAAATCTTCTTTTCCGGCAAATCCCCAGGTGGGTCGATAGCCATTTTGGATGCGATAATAATCTGCAACGACATCACCTTGTTGTTCTAAATTAAAACCCCAGATGCCTGCTTTTTGTTTTTCTTCCAGTCCCTTCATACCCTCATAGTTGTAACCCAGTTCAGTTTGCTGAGCCTTTAGGGCCAATGGCATATAAACGGCTCCAAGTTTTTCATATTGCCAGATGTGGATGAGTTCGTGAATAAAAGTGCTGTTGTTAAGCGGGCCCCAACTGTTGATAGTGTGAAAACTGACGTAGGCAAATTTTTTCTGCTTGGCTCCGATGAAAGCCTTTTCATCGACGCGGATCCTATTATAAGGTATGGAATCCCCGAATACAGATTGACCCAGTTTGATTTCCCAGTCGTATAGCGGGCGGGTATTAAATTTAAATAGTTCAACACCTGTTTGGTAAAACTCTCCGATGCCAAATATTTCTAAAGTATATATAATAAAAGTCCACCACCACTGGAAGAACCCCGAAGGATTGCGAAATAAATTATTAATTCCAAATATAATATGTCTTCCCCACCGGCCTCCTCTCACCGGCAACTTGCGAATCCAATAGATCAACCTCAACACCACCATCCTGATTTTATCTAAAACCATTAGGAATATCCACGTGCCCCAATTCGTTGCCGTTCCCGGATGTTTCATGTTTTTTAATATTGGAATATTGAATTATTGAACTATTGTATCATTGAACTATCTTTGGGTTTATGAAAACTGAACTTTGGTATATTGGGAAAACGTCCTTTCCGTATTTGAAAGAAGGCATGGCTATTTATGACAAACGGCTTCGGCATTATCTTCCTTTTGAGCAGGTGTGTTTTCCCGATGTCAAAAATGCCAAAAATTTATCCATAAATCAACTTAAAGAACAAGAAGCTGATATTATTCTAAAGAAACTGCGAAAAGACGATTGGCTAGTTTTGCTGGATGAGAATGGAAAAGCTTTCACTTCCAGGCAAATGGCGGAATGGCTTCAGAAGCAACTACAATTATCTTATAAAAGAATTATTTTTTTGATTGGCGGGGCGTATGGGTTTTCTCCGAAAGTTTATGAACGTTCTAATACCAAAATTTCGCTTTCGCAAATGACCTTTTCCCATCAGATGGTCCGTCTTTTTTTCCTGGAACAACTTTATCGCTCCATGACGATTTTGAGGAATGAACCCTATCATCATTGACAATGGTGCAAACTATAAAGAGCCATATAGAAAACAAAAAAAAATTGTACTATTGTATTATTGGAATATTGAACTTTTGAACTATTAAATTATGGAAGGATTTAGTTTTACATTGCTTTTGGTTATTATTACCGGATTTGTAACTTATATGACTTTTAATAATAGGAATTTATATCTGAGGCTAAAGCATCATCCTTTTACTGTTAAACGAGAGAAGGAATACGACCGTTTGCTGACCTCCGGGTTTTTGCATATTGACTGGACGCATGCCATCATGAACCTTTATGTATTATATGAATTTGGTAGATTTGTTGAGGCAGAATTCGTTTCTATGTATGATGTTTTAGGTAATACGATTTATTTGGTATTCTATTTACTTGCGATAATTTTTTCAAGTATTCCCTCCCAAATCAAACACAAAGACAATGCTTATTATTCTGCAGTAGGGGCTTCCGGAGGGGTTTCGGCAATTTTGTTGGCTCAAACCTTGTTTGATCCCTGGGCGGGGATTCTCTTATTTTTTATTATTCCGATGCCCATTTTTATTTTGGCAATCGGTTACTTATGGTACTCTTCCTGGGCGGCCAAAAACAGAAATGATAATATTGGTCATGATGCCCACTTTTTTGGTGCTGTTTTTGGATTTACTTTCCCGATTATTTTGAAGCCTTCTTTGTTTTTTGATTTTATAGATAAACTAATGGCCGGAGTGCCTTTTTAATTTTATTATATTTTAAAAACAATAGTATCCAGAACCAATCCATTCACGAGCAAACGGGAAGTATACTCTCCTTTTGGGATTTTTCTGTATTCAACATAAAAGGAACTTTCGCTGTGCCCTGCCCTTTGAAGTTGGTTGTTTAGAATAATTTGTATGGGATTTCCTTCCTTATCAATCACATCAATACTCACATCACTAGCCTCATTTAATTTATATTTAAAAATTCCGTGCAAGGAAACGGGTTCACCTGAAAAGACACGGTCGCGTCTTTCTTTATATACGATAAAATAAGGAGGGATAGGTTTGCCGGTTAATCGGGCTGTTTCCTCAATAATTTTTCCGGTAGCTTCCATATTGTCGGGAGAATAAATTCCAGCCAAATTATGATCGTCTGAGATAGCCCAAAGTGCGTGCTGAACGGCTCCGCCCAAAGTATGAAATTTATTGCTATTAATAAAATCTGCAAGTGTTTTCAGGTTTTCATTTTGAAAACCCTTATAATGATAAACGGCCTTTTCATCCGGAATGCTCTTTTTACTTTGAATGCAATAGGCAAACAAAGTGACAATTCGTTTTTGGTATTTTTCTAATTTTATAACTTTTTCCCGGACGACGATGACATCCTGATCCGCCGAATCACCGGATTGAAAAACGGCTCCGGGTTCTACTAAAATCACCACGGGAGTTTTCCTGAGGTTTGTAATTCTTGCCTTCAAACATTTTCCACGGGTATCGCCGGTAGAAAAAGCATCCAAACTTATCCAACCTAATTCAATGGCTTTATCTAATTTCACATTACCTTTGGCGAGGGAAAGGACAGGCAGGAATATCAATAAGAAACAATACTTTTGCATGGAGAGGATGATTTTTTGTTTTTAAACGATATTCCGGGAATAATATTTTTGTCCCCGGTTTTTATCCTAATCCAAAATGTGTAAATAGATACATTTTTTTATAAAATAAAATTTTTGGCAAATTTTTCTAAACCACATAAGGACATATAAAAAAAATTACGAATAATATTTATGTCCTTTTAAAAGTTTTTTAATAAAAATTATATGTTTTTAACAATTGGAAATTACAACGAACTGGAAGCACTGGATCAAAAACCCCAGGGCTGGTATCTGGATGGCGGCCCTTACGGACGCATTCTCCTGCCTAATCGCTATTGTCCAAAAGACCTTGAAACAGGAACAGAAATCCGGGTTTTTGTTTTTACAGATACGGAAGATCGGTTAATTGCTACTACGGAAACGCCTCATGCAGTTGAAGGAGAATTTGCCTATATGCGTGTAAAAGATATAACAAAAATTGGTGCTTTTCTGGATTGGGGTTTACAATCCAAAGATCTGCTCCTTCCCTTTCGCGAACAAAAAAAACCATTGGAAATAGAAGATTATGTTTTCGTATATGTTTATTTAGACGGACAAACGGATCGAATGATTGCCAGTACAAAGCTTGGGAAGCACTTGCAAGATACTTCCGAAACACTAAAGGCCAATGAGGAAGTTCAAATAATGATCGTCGCTCAAACGGACCTGGGTTATAAAGTGATTGTAAACAATGAATGTTGGGGAATTTTATATAAAAATGAAATATTTAAACCTATAAATGTTGGTGATAAAATGCTTGCTTATGTTAAAAAAGTCCGGGAGGATGGCCGCCTGGATATCGCTTTGCAAAAACAAGGTTTTTCCAACCTCGAACAATCGGCCAAAGATTTAATACAAATGCTTCAAAACAGAAATGGTTTCCTGCCGCTTAATGACCGAAGCCACCCGGATGAAATCCGTCGCCAAACTCAAATGAGCAAAAAAACGTTTAAAAAAGCTATAGGAATTTTATATAAACAAAAATTAATTGATATTCTCCCGGAAGGTGTTTCTTTGAAAATTGTGAAATGAAAAATTTGACATGTTTAAATACATTGACATTTTACCTGAAGGTGTTTCCT
>JAHDCK010000118.1 GCA_020629915.1 Saprospiraceae bacterium | reverse complement strand
TAATTTTGATTATCGCCCACTGGATTATCCCGCAGTGATCGTTTTGCTGACTGCAGCACACTTTCACTTTGCGGGATTCTTGTTGCCTGTTGTTTTGTTATCCTGGAATCAATATTTTAAAAATAATATTTTAAAATTTCTAATAGGAGGAGTCGTGACAGGAATGACTTTGGTAGCCCTGGGAATATTAGCTAGTCATTTTGAGTTATTTGTTTTTTTAGAATCTTTTGCAGGAGTATTAATGGCTGGAATGACCTTTACTGCACTTACTTTGGTTTTGTATTATTTTATAAATCATATTAAAATACTGGGTTCCATTGCACTGTTAGGCGCAGTTGGGAGTTCCTGTCTTTTGTTGCCCATGATATTGGCGGGATTGTATGCCCTTCGTTTTTACCTGCCAATTCCTGCGCTGGATATTCCATTCATGTATGCGCTACACGGGACTTTAAATGTTGTTGGCCTGGTCATGTTGAGTTGGTCTGTAGATATGGGAGATTAGAAGTTTCAAACCAGATAAAAACGTCTTTTCCTCCCGGATTTTCCTTACCTTTGCCGTCCAAAATAATTCAACAAAGCAATGAAAAGCATAAGATACAAAGCAGAAAATGCGCAAAGAGCCGGAGTCGTTATCACACAAAACGAGGATAAAATTACCCTGAGCTGGCCTGCAGGTTACGAAGGGCTTTCCAGATTTTTAATCGTTGGTGGAGTGAGTTTATTAGTACTGGGATTTGGATTGATTTACTATGGAATGACACAAAATGTACCCATCGGACTGATGATAGGATCGGTACTGGTATTATTGGCTATTTTTATGTTGTTTAGAGGATACCAACTTAGCCAGTTGAAAATGCAGTTAGATATAAAACCAGATGGAATTAGCCTGGCGAGTTCTATGGGAAAAGGAGCATTTGGCTTGGAAAGCCGGGAAATAGATCCACGAAATTATAACGCTATCACTATTGTTCAGCCGGAAGCAGAGGCTGTTCGCCAGGGTGTGTTGGGAGTGAGTAAAAATCCTGCGATTCTAGTACACAGAAAAGATCGGGATGCCTGGGATTTGTTGGTGCAGGCTGGATTGAAAGATATGGATCGCAGTGGTTTTATTATTAGAATGATTCGCCAAATACATGAAATTCCAACCTTTAAACCCGGAAAGGATAAGGAAAAGCTTGAAATATTGGCCGCCTCCGGAGAATTTGAAAAAGAAAAACCAAAACCAGAAGAAACCAAAAAAGAAGAGGAATAACACAGTTTCTTTCCTGCCCGGATGTCTTCAATCCGCTATTGAATGTTATTATTTATAGCGACATTTTCCTATTTTGTGCTGTTTTGTTAACATTAAATTTACATTCAAACCCAGCTACTGCGGAGTTAGATGACCCAATTTAAACGGCATATTGTATTATTATTGACCATTGTATTAGTAGGCTCGCTATTTTTGCCTCTTGAAATTCCCTATACTTTTGAAAGTGTGGCTAAAGTATATCCCCTTAGGGAATGGGTTTTGCAGAAGACGCCTGAAGGGACTTTGTCGAGTTCCATTCAGGATTATAAATCCGGTCAGTTACACGAATTTGCCAGTTTTCAGTTTGAACGGGGAGACGTTGTGCACATTCGTTTTAATCCGGAAAATCAAGGAAGAATGCAACTCGACTCAGGCGAGATGGTGGCAGGTATTTCCTCCTATGCGCTGGAAGACAGGATCGTCCGCCTGGAAAATAACCTCGCCGTTGCCCGCGCAACACTCAGTCGGGACCAAGCCGGTTCCAAGCCGGAAATCGTTAGTGCAGCATCCGAAGAAGTGAAAGTTATAGAGGAAGAATTAGAATTAAATAAAAAATTATACGTTCGGGCGCAACGGATGTTCGGTGAAGGATTGATTCCAAAAGTGGAACTGGAAAGAATGCAGGGAGCTTATGAAACTTCCCTGGCTCGGCTGGAATTATCACGAAGTAAAATTGAGGTAGAAAACACGGGAGAAAAACCAGAACAACTCCAATTGCTAAAAGCCCAAATCCGTGCATTTGAAAAAGAAATTAATTATTTAAAAAGCCGTAAGGGGGATTTTAAAATATATGCACCGCATAGCGGGAAGTTATCTTTTCATTCGGATGAAAATGGAGAATATATGAAACTGGAAGATACTTCTGAGTATATTTTATATTTCCCAATAAAAATTAAAAATAAATATTTTGTAAATAAAAATGCAAAAATTGAACTGGAACTTCCCGGAAGGGATAGTTTGGTGCAAGTGAGATTGCTAGGCGTAGGCGATGACATTGAAATTTTACAAAGAGAAAAAATAGTTATGGCTAAGGCCAGCATTGGGAAAAATCAGGATGGATTGATTCCCGGGATGCCACTGGCTTGTAAAATAACCTGTGATAAAGTGTCGCCACTGGAATACATCAAACGCGCCACCAAACTGGAAATAAAATAAAGACCTGACAAATAAATAATGCTCAGATACGAATTTAAATATTACGTTCCGGAAAATAAACTGGAACTGCTTCGGAAAATGCTTCGGCCTTTTACCTATCTGGATGCATTTGCGGATAGTCAACCCAAGAAGGAATATACCGTCAGGAGTATTTATTTTGATACACCGGATTTTGAGTGTTATCATACAAAAGTGGAAGGGATAAAAAATCGACTGAAAGTGCGGTTGAGAGGATATAACACGGGAGATGAAAAAAGTACTGTTTTTTTAGAACTGAAGAAAAAGTATGAAAATCCACTCCTTAAACAACGGGCGAAAATTACTTATAAGCAGGCAAAGAAATTATTCCTAAACGGAGAAATTAATAATATAAATGTTTTAGAAGATGTATCAGAGCAGGCGCGGGAAAATACCAGCCGGTTTTACTACCAGTTGTTGTCCCGCAAAATGCGCCCTGTTGTTTTAGTCGTTTATGAGCGAGAGCCATACTTGGGTTTGGTGGATATTCCTGAAAATAAATTGCGGATTACCATTGATAAAAATCTGCGCAGTACGGCTTATCCAAAGATAAAAGAATTATATACGAATGAACGAGTTGTAAGTGTGATGAGAAATCATTTTATTTTAGAAATAAAATACAACAAGCGATTTCCGGCTTTCATGCGCCCGGTGATTCAGACGCTGGGATTAAAAAAGGAACCCGCATCTAAATATTGCCTGAGTATCGACAGGCAGAACCGAATCGATCCTTATTCTCGTTTTGATACGTTTACCTTTGGACGTTTTTTTGATTCACGTAGAAAGTAATGCTAGAAGATTTTCAGACACTCGAAATTTTTACTCCTTCGATTTTTGACATCGCAGGCAACCTTCTCGTGGCTTTTGTATGTGGATTAATTATATCTTATGTTTATCGTTTTACCTATCGGGGGCCAAACTACTCCGCAACTTTTGTCAGTTCCCTGGTTTTGCTGGCAATGATTACCTCCGTGGTCATTCTGGTCATTGGCAATAATCTGGCCCGGGCTTTTGGTTTGGTAGGGGCCATGTCTATCATCCGATTCCGAACGGCGGTTCGGGATACTCAGGATATTGTCTTTATCTTTTTTGCCCTTACCGTGGGAATGGCCGCTGGTGTCGGATTGACTTTCGTTGCTATTATAGCTACTTTATTTATAAGTTTAATAATATTATTACTCTCTGCCACCGAATTTGCCTCCCGCGATAAAAAACAACACCTACTGCAAATCACTTACGATGGCTCCGGTGATCATCAGGAGCAGCTACAAAAAGTCCTGAAAAAATATTGCCGCCGCACCAATCTCGTCAACATCAAAAACCTCGGCTACAATGACGAACTGGAAGTATTCTACCATATCAAACTCCGAGGCAGAAAAAAGGCAGAAGATTTTACCAGAGATCTAAATGGCCTCGGCTTTATCTCCAATGTCAATCTCTACTTCGACGAAGCGGAATGAATTTATTCAATGGTACAATAATTCAATAGTACAATAGTACAATAATTCAATATTCCAATAATATAATACTCAGGTAAAAAGTAGTGCTGGTGGAAAACCAAGTCGTGATTTGACTACGATAATTATTGAGGTCGCGGCTGGCCGCTGTATGTCACCAACTTAAGTGTTTCGCCCGTGTTTCCGTCAGGCGGGGACGCCTGCGGGGCCGGGCCTTGTCAGGCGTCCCCGCCAGACGAAAGATAGTGCTTGTGGCAAGTCAAGTCGTGACTGTAAGTCACGACTTGACTACGATATGTATCGATGTCGCGGCTGGTCACCCACGACCTCAATAATTTTATTCCAACTTTCAGTTTCACTCAAAGTCGTTTAAAATAAACCATATTGCCCGGAATTTGCGAATAAGGGTAATATTGCCGCTTAATTTGGACAATTGATAGTTTAATAATTTTCATATTAGAATATTGAACCATTGAACCATTGAACCATTGAATAAAATCATTCGCAGAGATCTCTGAAATATTGTCGGTAAAGGCGACAGAGTTTGCCGGGTGGTTCAACATCTTCGGCAGTGATTGTGTTGCTGATGCGTTCTGACAGTCTAAACAATTCATCATCCAACTCGTTCGGGTCTTTTTTAAAATATAATTCTTCAAAATTTGTAATCATTCGGTTAAGTCGTTCTGACGGTTCGATGATTTCTACCGGATGTTCCTTTTGTTCAATCGTCGTTTTGTCTTCAATCTCAGAGGGTGGAACCATCGTTATGAAAGCACCAATGAGTGCAGCAACCACAAGCATGGGAATGACTTTGGCCTTTAGGAAAAACCCAGCGACCAAAGCCGCCAGCATTAGGCCCAATAATCCAAGATAAACCATCCGACTGCCGGAAGAGTATTTTTTATTTTTAGGTACAATGCGTGGCTGCAATTTTCCTGTACTGTCAATGGTGACTGTTCCATCCTTATTTCGGTTAATATTCGTAGTAGAATTATCCACCGTTTGCCGGGAACCAAACTCAAACATGCCCTCCGGAATATGTTTGTCGAGAAAAGTCGGGGCAGAGGGCTGGAATCGGGTCACAAAAAAACTACCCAGAAAAAGCGGAATCAACAACAATCGCCAAAACATTCCACCCGCAATTCTAAACCAAACAAAAGTAATCGGAAGCAAAATCCAGAGCAACCGAACGATAGAACTCGTCGTATAAATTTGATCCGCCTTGCCGGGAATGCCGGACATAGTGAGTACAGCCGATTTGAGTAACCAAAGGTAAGAGCTACCCGTAAGCATCAGCCACTGACCAATATTACCTACGGAAACCCATTCGTAATTATTGCGCCAGGCAATGAGATTGAGGAACAGTATAAAGGCAATGGGCGTGATGACAAAAGCGGTAATCGTACTGACAAATGCACGGGAAACATATATAGCTTTATTTACTCCAGTTATTTCAAGATAGTTATTTAACCTCGAAAGCAGGAATAGAATGATCATGATGGCAATAAGCCAAATCCAGTGATCCTGTGCAAATTGTCCGGGGTTGGAGGAAAATTCCCGGAATAAATCCGTCCACGGTTTCCGTTCCATCACATTAATATTTCTCCAAAATTAAGATAAAATAGGGGAGAATGCCACTTCTTTAGACGTAGGAAAAATTTTATCGGGTAAAAACCAAATGTCTTTCCCCGGAAAGGGATTCATTATAAAAATAATTGTCCATATTGAACCCCATCATGTCTTCTGGTTTTTTGATCCGGTTTTTGATAACGTATTGGCACATCATCCCCCTGGCTTTCTTTGCTGAAAATGCAATCACCTTAAAAACCCCGTTTCGGTCTTCTTTAAAATCTACTTTCCACAATTCACCGTTTAATTTTTTTGTATTAACGGATTTGAAATATTCATTAGAAGCAAGGTTGACGATGACTTTGGATTTGGAGGCTTCCAAATCGGTATTGATTTGTTCTGTGATTTTGTCGCCCCAAAATTCGTATAAGTTTTTTCCTTTTTTATTGGCGAGCTTAGTGCCCATTTCCAGCCGGTAGGGCTGCATGAGATCGAGCGGGCGAAGCATTCCGTAAAGGCCAGATAAAATCCGGAGGTGTTTTTGGGCGAAAGCTAAATCCCGGGCTCCAAAATCATCTGCTTCCAGCCCGGTGTACACATCTCCTTTGAAAGCCAAAACAGCAGCTTTGGCATTTTCATCCGTAAAAGGCGTTTTAAAACTTTTATAACGCGCGACATTGAGATCGGCAATTTTCTCGCTGACAGACATCAGTTTTTGGATTTCTTCGGATTTGTATTTTTTTAATATTTTAACCAGTTCACCGGATTCTTTTAGCAGGCGAGGCTCCGTGAGATTTTTGGTTTTTACCGGATTGAAATCCAGGGTTTTGGCAGGTGAGATTAATAGTAACATATTATATATTTTATTTCAAGATAATTTTGAAAAACAAATTTCCACAAAAATAAAACAGCCTCCTGAAAAACAAGAGGCTGCAATAAATAGTTTATTTTAATATAAAATTATCTCGCAATAGTAAAGGTCTTAGACGTTTTACCATTTTCAGTTTGAATATTCAACAGGTAAGTACCTGCAGCCAAACCGGAAACATCCAGACTGTGATTTTTATCAATAGAAGGATTGATGTTTTGGCTCATGACAACTCGCCCAATTCCATCCACTACATTCAAGCTGGCTTTCTGAATATTTTCTTCCAGTTCTAATTGAACGTTTAAAGTCGCAGCAACAGGATTCGGGAAAACATTTAGAGCAATCGCTTCTTTTTCTTCTACTTCTTCTACATCAATAACAACCGGAGCGATTTCCAAGCGCACAACAGGTACCAAATCCCATCCAAAACCAAGGGTGCTGTACACATCATTTCCCTGAGCTTCCAGAACTCCGGCAAAACGGGTTCCGGGACTTGCAGGATTGTTTAATGGATCACTATTGAAGATTTGACCACCATAATCCTGAGCATCACTACTGGAAACAAAAAATTCTACTCCGTTTTGCTCGTCATACTCACACATTAAGATATACTCCGTTTCCGGTAAAAGAAGGTGCTTGTCATTGTTCGTTCCCTGCAAATCAACAGAAATCAATTGGTGCTGGCTACCTCCTCCGGTAAAAGTATGATATCCGAATGCAGCTAAGGTCAACTCTGTAGCATCGATTTCATCATCTCCATTGTCCACCCATTCGTAAAGGTTAAGTCCAACAGAAACACCATTGAGGTCACCAGGACTGGCGTTTCCTACTCCAAACCAGGCTTTATCTGCATAATATCCACCATTTTTAGAATAGTAATAATTACCATAAGCAAAAGTAACCTCACCAGAAGGTCTTACTGGAACATCTCCACCTTTTTCCTTGGCAAAAATTTCCTGAGATAACTCAAATTTGAAACTCAGGCTGTTATTATCAGTATTCATATCCGGGTTTTCCGCAGAAATTGTGTACGTTCCTTCGTAAAACAAAGTATTCGTATCTGCATCAAAGTATTCCGTAAACGGAACATTTTCTACGATAGAATCAACCATTACAGTTCCGTAATCCAACGTAGATTCCCAAAACAAAGCATTGGTTTGGTCATTGCGAATTTCCATTTTTAAAGCAACATTTTCCTGGTCGGTTCCTCCATTGTTTTGAATATCTGCCATGAAAGTAAAAGGCTCTACCTGACTTTTAGGAGTCATTCTGTTTGGAGCAATGGCATACCAGTTAGAATTAACCTGCATATCATTATCCAATGAAGTAATAATCTCTACATCATCCACTAACCAGAAATAATAATCTCCATCAAAGATGAATTTTATTTTAAAAGTAGAAGTATTAGCTGTAGTCAGAGGAATGCGTTTTACATCTCCGGGATCAGTTGATGCGTTGGTTGCCAAATCATCATTAAAAATAATAGGATCGCTCCAGGTCATTCCATCATCCTTACTAAAGGCAACGGCACAAGTAGAAACGTAGTTTCTATAATATTGATTGAATTTTAATGTAACGTGACCAGACATAGAAAGGTCAATGGTTGGAGAAATCAACTCTCCGGTGTGTGGCGATGGAGAAGCACCTCCACCAAAATTACCCTGGATACCATCATTATCCAGAAAATCAGAGTTGAATAAAGCCGCACCGTTTCCGGCAGAAGCAGAACCAATAGGAGTTGTTCCGGCATAAGCTCCTGTGGAAGCTGTGGCATCAGCACTGTGTTCCCAAAGAGCATTATCGTCAGATACACCTACGGCAGTCCAGCCATTGAGGCCTCCGTCAAACTGGGCGTCCGCATTTCCACCCCATAAAACGGTTTGGGCGGAAAGGTCAGCAACAGACCATATTAAAGCAAAGAATA
This sequence comes from Saprospiraceae bacterium, assembly GCA_020629915.1. Classification (GTDB taxonomy): domain Bacteria; phylum Bacteroidota; class Bacteroidia; order Chitinophagales; family Saprospiraceae; genus JAHDCK01. Next base: position 3,665 of record JAHDCK010000118.1, on the reverse strand, counting down.
GTAGAAATCTAAAAGATTGCATAATTTGAATTTTAAATGAGTTAATTTTTTTCGAAATCGTATTCTAAAATAAAAAATTTAGTTGAAAGGATTCTAAGTATCGAAAAGATTGTCAAATTTATAACAAAAATATTCAAAAGGAAAAAACGAGATGGAGGGAAGGCGACATTTTAGAAATTTGACAGAAATTTGAAAATTGATTATTTTCATCAGCAATTGCAAGGTAAAGTTAAGATTATGCCTTTTTTATCATAGACAAGTAATCTGATAAAAAATAATTCAATATTTAAACTGTCTAATTTTTGCGCAAGGCTACAGGACGAGGCTACGCCCCTTAAAAAATCTGATAGTAAAATATTATGTTTACCCTGAGTGTGCTTTGACAACAACCAGCACTATTTTTTACACAGAGTGCTACACGATAACTTCATTTTTAACCATCGCCGTTTCCGCATAAACTTTTAGGGCATTCTCCAAACAATCCATCGCTTTATTCAAATCATCTTTATTTAAAACATAAGCAATGCGTACCTCCTTTTTACCTAACCCCTTCGTAGCATAAAAACCGGAACCCGGTGCTACCATCACGGACGCTCCGTTATAATCAAACTCTTCCAGCAGCCAGCGACTAAACCGCTCGCTGTCATCAATCGGTAATTCGGCAAAAGCATAAAAGGCTCCTCCCGGTCGGGGACAAGTTACACCATCCATTTTTTGCAACCGCTCTACGAGCAATTGCCGCCGCTGATCATATTCTTCTATCACTGTTTTAAAATAATCTTGCTCTACTTCAGTGGTCGCCTCTGCCAAAATCTGAGCAAAAGTAGGCGGACTTAAACGCGCCTGAGCAAATTTTAAAACGGTATCCATCACCGCTTTATTCCGACTGACCACACAACCAATTCTTGCTCCACAAGCACTGTATCTTTTTGAGATAGAATCAAAAACCACGACGTTGTCATCCATTCCATCCAAACTCAAAACAGAGGTATAAGTTTTACCATCATATAAAAATTCACGATATACTTCATCCACAAACAAATACAAATCGTGCTTGGTGACAATATCTCTTAGCACTAGAAGTTCTTCTTTAGAATACAAATACCCGGTTGGATTGCTGGGATTGCATATTAGAATGGCCTTGGTTTTTTCCGTGATCAGTTTTTCAAAATCCGCAATCGGCGGCAAAGCAAAACCTGTATCAATAGAAGCCGTTACCGGAACAACTTTGACACCACCCGCCTGAGAAAACCCATTGTAATTGGCATAAAAGGGTTCGGGGACGATGATTTCATCTCCGGGATCGAGGCAGGCATTCATTCCAAACAAAATCGCTTCGGAGGCTCCGGTAGAAATTAAAATATTAGAATAATCAATTTCTACCTCATATTTTTTATAATAATCCACCAACTTGCGCCGATAAGATTCAAACCCGGCTGAATGACTGTACGCCAAAACTTTCAGGTCAGCATTTTTGACGGCTTCCAGGGCACTTGGAGGGGTAGGAATATCCGGTTGACCGATATTCAGATGGTAAATCGTTTTTCCTTTTTTCTTGGCCGCTTCAGCAAAAGGGACGAGTTTTCGGATAGGGGACTGAGGCATATTTGCCCCTCGCTTGGATATATCAGGCATATTTTTTTGCGGTAAAAATACATGAAAAATAAAAAACCCCGAAGCAAATTTGCTTCGGGGTTTGGAATATTTTTTTCCCGATTAACGTCTAGCGATTTTGTTTCAGTAAACTGGGAGCTTTTTCAGGAGCACCAGCCTGAACGTCTTTCTTGTTGACTTTTCCTTTAATCGTTAAAACGCGGGTTTTTGCGGCTTCGTTAGTCGTTAGACGAATCGTTTTTGTAAAATTACCAACTCTTTTTGTATCATAACGCACTTCAATTTGTGCATCTTCTCCAGGAAGAATGGGTTGTTTTGGCCAGTTTGGAACCGTACATCCGCAGCTTCCTTTGGCATTACTGATAATTAAGGGTTTCGTTCCTGTATTTTTAAAATTAAAAGAACGGAGCGGGTCACTGCCCTGCTCAATGCTTCCGTAATCAATGGTCGTATTTTCAAATTCCATCACAGGACCATCTGCTTCAACCGGTGTATCTGCTTTTACAGGGACCGCTTTTTTCTGAGCAAATGAGAAACTAACTACCAAACAAGTTGCAAAAAGTAAAGAGAATAATTTTTTCATTTTCTATTTTTATTTAATACTGAATGAATTTATTTGAAATTGTTTACAAGTACAAATGTAAGCAATTTTTAAACACTTTGCGGGGGATACTGCTTTTTTTAACTAAATTTTTAATTCTTTAACTAAATTTTAAGTTATAGCCGTTTTCTATCGCAAAATACAATCTTTAGACGGCCAAAACTATTCCATTGGTCTGTTTTTAATTTGATTTAACAACATTTTAACCAAAATAAGAATTGTACCAGACTTTCTTTAGAATATGGTAAGAAAACGAGGGGTTTTCCCGAAATGGGAAAGTCAAATTGGCTGATTTTATTCCTAACTTTGTGATATGTTTTATAATAAAGCAGGATTGTTTTGTTGTTTTTTTTGCTTGTTTCTGAGTTTTGCTCACGCCCAGGACGAGGATCGCATTGAAAGCGAATTCAAGTTATCTGTGCTTACGGAGGAAGCAGATGACCTATGGAATTATTTGCAACAAACATACGGCCCTAAAAATATTCGAAAACTAGACCCGTTTTTATCTGCAAAAGTGAGCGAAGAGATTTTTTACGATACTTATTTTGATACTTATTCTGATAGAATTGCAACGCAAAAGGCAGGTGTGCGTCACCGGCAGCGATATATAAAAGATTCTTTAGTTAAGGAATTAGTTCAGGTAAAATTGCCGACCAATGATGAATCCGGCGTAGCCCGAAAGGAAATTAAGTTTAATTTATATAAAAAAAATAACAGAGAAGGTCGAATGGCTATGCACCCGTTTTGGAAACTCATCCGACCCAAGGACAGAGATAAAATGAAATTGCAGTTGAACCAGTTGGAGGTAAAAGGCGATGAATTGAACCCGGAAGTGAAAGTGGAACAATTGCGAAAAAGAATATATGTAAGCGAAGATGACTGGCCCTATTTGACGATGACTTTGGATAGAGTTCGGTCATTTTATTTTCCCTATCCCGAATTTTATGAGTTGGAATTAGAATTAAACGAAATTCGATATACCGAAGGGGATGAAGAAGAACGAGAGGAAATGGAAGCTTTCAATGCAGAACTAAAATCCAAAATCATGAATCGCTTTCCATCGCTTCGCCAGGATCAAACACCCAAGTATAATAAAATGAAAAATTTGATTTCCGGGAATGTACTTGCCCTGTTTTATGATAATTATTTGTATGTCATTTTATTGGGATTGGTTACCTTTGCCGGAACCTTGTGGTGGAAAAACGGATAGTACAACAGACTTTAGTTTGTTGATTGCGAAGTGCCGGACAAACATTTGTTTTTTACTCAACTCTTTTTTGCGAGCGACGCGTGAGGGAACAAACTAATTGAGGTTAAATAAGTAACCGCCGAACTTTTAACTAAGCATCGTGCCCAGTAACCGTCAGGTGGGACACCTGACGGGAAAAACCGTGTCAGGTGTCCCACCTGACACCAGCAACAAGCACGATTTATTTTCGTCGGTTAATTA
>JAHDCK010000117.1:10662-12099 GCA_020629915.1 Saprospiraceae bacterium | reverse complement strand
GGAGCCATCGGCTGGTTGGTGGACGGAGCCGCTATCATGAATCAGGTTCCGCTTTGTCGCTGTTCTTACGGCCCTTACGCCAGAGCGATGGTTCGGGTATGCAAGGAAGAAAGTTTTCACCAGCGTCAGGGGTTCGAAATCATGATGACCCTGAGCAATGGAACGCCCGAACAAAAGGAAATGGCGCAAGATGCACTCAATAGATGGTGGTGGCCTTCCCTGATGATGTTCGGCCCGACCGACAAAGACAGCAAGCATTCCGCTCAAAGTATGGCCTGGAAAATCAAGCGGTTTACCAATGACGATTTGCGTCAAAAGTTTGTGGACATTACTGCCGAGCAAGCCAAAATTTTGGGATTAACTATCCCGGATCCGGATTTAAAATTCAACGAGGAAACCGGACATCATGAATTTGGGGAAATCAATTGGGATGAATTTTGGAATGTCGTCAAGGGCAACGGCCCCTGTAATCGCCAGCGCATCAAAGCCAGAAAAAAAGCCTATGATGATGGTGCCTGGGTTCGGGAAGCAGCCTCCGCTTATGCTGAAAAACGAAGAATGCGAAACGAAGAGTTAAAAAATGCTATTTAAAATATCATATTACTAAATATTAAACTACTCTAAATGCAAGAAGATTATAAAAGAGTTAGTTGTGATTTTTATGATAAACTGGAAGCCTTTGCAACTTTAAAAAAGAAAGTAGAAGTTATTTATACCGACAAAGATAATATTGAAAAAAAAGAATCCTTTCTGATTAGAACGCTGGAAACAAAAAATAAATCTGAGTATCTGATTAGCGAGTCCGGGATAGTAATTCGCCTGGATCAGATTTTAAAAATAACTATTGTCTAAAATTTAATATCTGAAAATATTAAGTCAAAAAAATTATTCATTTTTAATTTTTCATTAAAACAACATGAGTAAAAAAAACTGGCCGCTCTGGGAAATTTTTATCCGTAGTAAACAGGGACTGAATCACAAGCATGTGGGAAGTCTTCACGCAGCAGATGCAGAAATGGCATTGGAAAATGCAAGGGATGTTTACACCCGCCGACAGGAAGGCGTGAGTATCTGGGTGGTAGAATCCGAACATATTACGGCTTCTAATCCGGAGGATGCAGATGCGTTTTACGAACCTGCGAATGACAAGGTATATCGGCATCCGACTTTTTATGATTTGCCGGATAATGTGAAGCATATTTAAATTGAAATTTGTAACGCAGACTAATTGACTTTAAATAATTAACTGCCGAACTTTTGAAAAACGAAAAACGAGTTGTCATTTCGACGATAGGAGAAATCTTCTCTACGAAATAGAAACTGATCCTTGTTTTTTTACTACAATTCCAGCAGGGAACAATTGTTCTTCGCTTCGTAGAGAAGATTTCTCGGCAAGCCTCGAAATGACAAAATTGTTTTTTTAACATTCGGCGGTTA
>JAHDCK010000117.1:0-10562 GCA_020629915.1 Saprospiraceae bacterium | reverse complement strand
CGATACAAAAAATCACAATACATTGAAAGAAAACTTATTAAAATATACGCTACACTTAGCAGATAACGCCCTCATCCTCGGCCATCGTTTATCCGAGTGGTGCGGCCATGGCCCCGTCCTCGAACAAGACATCGCCCTGACGAATATTGCCTTGGATCTCGTAGGCCAAGCCAGAAATTTGTACCAGTATGCTGCTGAAATTTCCGGCGACGGAAAAACGGAAGATGACTTCCCCTATCTCCGCAAGGAAAACGAATTTAGAAATGTTTTATTAACAGAATATCCGAATGAAGATTTTGCCTATACGATAGTAAGACAGTTTTTATATGATTCGTATAATTTTTATTTTTATAATGAATTAAAAAATAGTAGCGACAAACGCCTGGCTGCCATCGCCGAAAAATCCCTCAAGGAAATTACTTACCATTTGCGGTTTAGTTCGGAGTGGATGATCCGCCTGGGAGACGGAACGGAAGTCAGCCACGAAAAAATGCAAAATGCGTTGGAGGATCTTTATCCTTTCTGGGGAGAACTGGTACAAGCGGAAGATTACGAAACGGCACTTCTCGCTTTTGGTGTAAGTGTGGATTTGAATAAAATAAAACCGGGCATAGAAGCTAAGGTCAAAGAGATTATGGAAAAGGCAACGTTAAAGCTGCCTGAAATTTCCTGGTTTCAGTCTGGCGGGAAGAAGGGACATCATACAGAGCAACTCGGATTCATATTAACAGATTTGCAATACTTGCAACGCACCTACCCTGGTGCAGAATGGTAATAACTTCTCCAATGGTATCCGAAGCACAGGTTTGGAAAATTTTGGAATCGGTCAATGACCCGGAAGTTCCTGTCTTAAATATTTTGGATTTGGGGATTGTACGGGAAGTTTCCATTGAAAATGATCATATAAATATTTCTATCACGCCTACTTATACAGGCTGTCCGGCCATGAAAGTCATTGAGTGGGACATCATTTCAAGGTTAAAACAGGAAGGAATAGATAATTTTAATATAAAAACAATCCTAAGCCCTGCCTGGACCACAGACTGGATGTCGGAAGCCGGGAGGAAAAAACTAAAGGACTACGGCATTGCTCCGCCTCAATACGACAAGGGCGATCCGACGGCTCTGTTTCAGGCCGAAAAGAAAATCGCCTGCCCACATTGTGATTCCTCCAATACAAAAATGGTTAGTGAGTTTGGCTCGACGGCCTGCAAAGCGTTTTACAAATGTCTGGATTGTTTGGAGCCGTTTGATTATTTTAAGTGTCACTGATTTTTTTTGAATGAGGAGTGCAAAATGAAGAATTCCTCATTCTACATTTTGCATTCTACATTTTGTATTCCTAATTCCTTAATCCATCATTATAAAAAGAGACAGGTTGAAATTTACATTATTCGTATGGGATTCTTTTCTGCCATAGTTCAATCCTTGTCTGGTTTGAATTTGATCTTCCAGGTCTATGCTGCGATAAAAGGTATGTGCGCCGCGTAGAGCATGAACTCCAAAATCTAAAAATAAAAATCCATCTTTGGTCAGGTCAAATAACATCCCACCGCCGAGTCCGGTTTGGAGAGCAGTGCCGTGGAACGTGGTATTGTCTTCAAAATTATCCGAACCATTACCCATTCGAGAACTAAAAAAGGAAACGCCTCCTAACCGACCTTCTAGGTAAGGCCGTAATCTCGTATCTTGTTTTACCATATATCTCAAAGAAGCATTATAAGAATAAAAACAATCTTCCTCTGATACGGTAACCAAATCGGTACTTCCGTATTGGTCTACATACATTTCATATTCGTATTCCCCCGCTGCATACATCGAAATACCAAACCCCAGATTGAGTTTGAAGGGAGACTGGCATAAGCCTTTCGCATAATTAATCGTAAAACCTTTGGGATCTTTATCCAGGTTCTCCTGAAAATCCTGAAGGGCACGGGTATAATTAAATCCAAATCCTACGGCATTGTTTTGAGCATTCAGGCTCAACCCAAAGCAAACACACAAAAATAAAATTAACTTTTTCATATCATTCTATTTTTTATAAAAAATTAGTTTTTAATAAATTTTTTCGTATAATTTTTATTTCCATCCACTAATCGAACGACAAACATCCCCGGCGGAAAATGGGACACATTTAACTCCAGTTGGATTTCACCTGCAACTAATTCACGATTTAGCCATAGCTTTCCATCTAGTCCCAACACTTCAATATACGCATTTTTTAAATTAAGTTTTATATCAATCACCAAATTATCGTTGACCGGATTGGGAAAAATAGAAATAACATTTTTTTCAATATCAATTTCCTTATTATTAATGATAATAAAATTACAGGTATCCACAATGTTTTCACAAAGGGTGGTATCTGCTATGGTTATGCTATCATTAAAAACATAGTCATTCCAATTACCTCCTTGCCCAACTTCCCATTCCGGCACCACCTCTACAAACGGTACGCTTTGCTGAAAAGTGTAAATTGTTAAGTCCGCTTGCTGACATCCACCGTTAAAATTTTCATCCAAACGATAAACGACCGGACTAAAGGTCGTAGAAAATTCGGTTGTAAATCCAGACAAAACATATCCATCATTATTATATGCTTTTGCCAGATTTGGATAATGCGAACCCCCATTTGTATAAGAGCGTGCAAAGGTCATATTCCCGGTTGCATTGGTTTTTATGATTACGTGTTTATTGGGAACAAAACCAGTGGTAGGATAAGACAAAGTCGCCACTGCTATCGCAAAACCATTATCTTCTGTTTTCACAATCGAGGTTCCAATATCTCCCCGGTCACTGGATGACCCTGCAAAAGAGTTGGCCCATTCCATATTCCCTGCTGCATTCGTTTTTAATAAAAAAGCATCCGGATAGGATTGGTGATCCTCCTTGTTGAGAGTGGTACTTCCGGTAATCAAAAATCCGGCATCAAGGGTTTCCGTCAAATCAAAAGCGTAATTTCGATGAAGGGTGTCGCCGAAGGTTTTTAGAAATTGCAACTCCCCTTCCTCGTCTATTTTAAGTAAAAGAGCATGAAATGCCCCGCGCGCAATGTACCTTCCCGTTACTGCAATCCCCCCATCCGTCGTTGGGATCACTTCCATAGCTTCATCGATAGCAGAATTATTTCCAATGGTTTTATTCCAAAGGGCATTTCCGGCGGCATCCAATTTGGCAATGTAAATGTCCTTGTAGGATAAAGAGCCATTATTATCTGTTCCATAGCTATTGGTATTCCCTACGAGGTAAATATGACCTTCACTGTCTTCCGTTATAGCAGCGACCTGATCATCCCGGTTTCCGGACATGGCTTTCTGCCAGATCAGAGTTCCGTTTTTATCCAGGCGAACAAGCAGAATATCATAATCCTGATAACTACCGGGATTGGTTGCCAGAATAAAATCCCCATTAGCTGTTTCTAAAATATCATGAGAAACATTATTAATGGTGGAGGAAGCATAGTAAGCCCGGTTCCATTCCATTTCTCCTTTGCAGTCCAGTTTTACAAGAATGCTTCGGGAAGGCTGATTGGTTTCTGTAGCAATTCCACTCAATAAAATGCCATCATCTGAGGTGGAAATACTTTGAAAAACCTGGAAGTGATCGCTAAGGGTAAAAACTTTTTGGAAAGTATTTTGGGCAAAAGACAAAATACTACAGAAAAGAAAAGCAAGGGTTAAGATTAAAATTCTCACAGGCATCTTTTTTTTACAATATAATAAAAAATCGGGTTCCAGATGCTGAAAAATTTAGGTAGATGAATTCCTGAAAAACAAAAAAGGCCATCTCTGTGAGAGATAGCCTTTTTAAATATTTTTAAATAGTCGTATTAATTTTCAGGTCCTCCCTCGAAAGCGCCGAAGTCAAACAATAAAGAAAAACGAAGGGTATTGTCCAGCGGGTTTCTTTGTCCGTTTAGAGGAATGAGGTAAGAAAGATTTAATCCAAAGATATTGTATTTCAAACCCAGACCTACGGTAGCAAACTGACGATTACCTTTTGTTTGGTCTTCGTGGTAGTATCCTGCACGTACAGCAAATTGCTTGTCATACCAGTATTCTAACCCTACGGAATACATCAATTCTCTCAACTCTTCAGCACCACCACCCGGAGCATCTCCAAAGGAAGAAGTAATTCCATCCATCAAACCCACCTGCTTGTAATCGAGGATTCCGTCTTTTGGATTTTCATCTACTGCTGGAACAGCAGGAGTAGGAACGAGTAATTTATTAATATCCGCTGCAATAAGGAATGTATTAAAATCATCAATATCCACATCAAGAGAAGCTCCTAATCCCATATTTGTAGGGATAAAATCTCTGTTGACAGAGTTTGTATAAGAGATTTTAGGGCCAATATTCGTAATGGATAAAGCCGAAGTAAAGCGGGCATCTTTCTCTCCTAATTTAATTGGTTTGTGATAAGTCATAGAGAAATCTGCTGCAAAAGAACGACCAGGACCAATATCAAACCCATCTACGGATTGACCATTGGCCAGGGCAGAGTAGATATATTTCACCCCCATACCAGCAGAAAAGTTATTTCCTAGTTTACGGGCATAGGCGATGTTTAACTCAAATTCATTTGGGCGTCCGTTTCCAATGGGTTCTCCATCAGAGTTGGTAAACTGAATATCACCCAAAGAAAAATAGCGTAGTCCTACTCCCAGGGTCTGAAATTCATCAAACTTTTTATAACCTGTGAGATAGGCCATGTAAATATCCTGTAAACCCAGGGCTCTAAGCCAGGGCGTATAAGTGGCAGAAATACTCAAGTCTTTATCAACGAAAGCCAGGTTAGAATTATTAAAGTGGATACTATTTGGGTCAGGAGTGATAGCAATACCTACATCACCCATCGCCCCTGAACGGGCATCCGGTACAATTCTAAGAAAGGGAACAGCCGTGATAATGGTGTTAATACAAGGACCGCCGTCGGGTCTTTCCCATTGGCCGGTATCTACATTGTAGTTACATCCAAATCCTTGTGCGTTTGTGTCTAGGGTCAGGCAAAAAACTGCCAAAATTGTAAAGAAAGAAAGAATTAAAGATTTCATGGATTTTTTCTTGACTAGTTTAATTAGTTAACAAAAATAAGATTAATGAATGGTTTTGACTGAATTTTGAGGATTTAATTTCCTCTGTTTAATTTCTAAGAGTAACATTTTATCCTTTGCTGTAATCTTACGGGGCTAATTTTAAAAAGTTACTTTAGAATTACTAATTTTTCAAATTCACTTTCAGTCGATACCATTTCACCATTTGGATTGACGGCGCCTACGCGCAATTTATAAAGGTATACACCCCGACCAATTCGGGAGCCAAAGTCATCCGTTCCGTCCCATTGGATATTAGTTACCAATAAGCCTTCGGGTTGCACTTCTTCCTGAATGGTTTTGACCAGTTGTCCTCCTACTGTAAAGACCTGAATCTGCACACTTAGAGGTTGTCCCGGATAATTATGTTCAAATTGAAATGAAGTATTGGTTGTAAATGGATTAGGATAATTTAAAACGTGTTTCAGAGCTACTTCAGCTGAAGCAGCAACCACAAACTCCGTATATCCTTCTGCCGAGTTATTCGCTACATCCCAGGCTTTGACTCTTATCCCGTGCCGTCCTTCCGATAAATTATATAATGGATATAAAATTTTGCCTTTCCGGTAGTTATCTGTTTCAGATTCGTAAAAATCATTTAAAACATATATGTTTTGGGCGTTTTCATCTAATGTAGCAGTTAAATCATGCCCAATGCCATTTCCGACGGTATTTATACCATAGTCATCTTCCAGAACAACCAATAAAACAGGACTTTCATTAGTAACTCCTCCAAAGACAAATTGTTCGGTATTCATATAAACCTCTACCTCCGGTCCTTGATCATCGACAACGGCATTTTCTCCATTACCTCCAATAACAATGCCATCAAAATACCCGGCAGCGTCCATATCCACACCATTGTCTGCGTAGTAGCTGATTTTACCCAACCCATAGTTATAATTGATATCCTTTGGAATCACAAAAGAGAACTGAAATTTTCCATTGGAAACGCTGGCAGCTCCTCTAAATATTATATTTTTGCGAATATTAAATTTATGCAATCGGCTTCCTTCATCATTCACCAGGGTAGGAATTTTAGCTAACTTATCATATACGGTTGGATAAACTTTTCCGGTAAAATCATCCAGTAATCCGCCGTTGTCATCTCTGATTTCTCCTTCAATAGTGACCAGTTCCAGAGCACCCAGGGTATCTGTATTACTTACTGGTTGCCCGTTGATTTTTGTTGTTACAACATTGTATTTCGGATAGGCTAAATATTGGGCAGGATCACCAAGCAGAGTAAATCTGCGGCTATTGGAATCATCCGTATCATTTTTGGCCTGAGTATAAATTTCGCCTAAAGTCCTGTATCCCTGTGGTGTTTTTTCAAATAAATATTTAAAAACATTACTCGTAAGAGCTTTATTTCCATTTGTAAAAACAGCACGTGTAGTAGTGTACAATGCAATGCCGCCGCCATCGGGTTTAAGCATGATGGTTTCTCCCCCACTTACACCAATCTCCGGTGCATCCAATGGCGCGAAAGAACAAGTAGCCGTAACGAATATAGGTAGTTTGTATTTATTATTCCACGATGCAATGTCTGACATTTTTAAAACGCGTTCCTGTGCCCAGCCTGAAGAACCACCGTGCCCCATATAATTGACCGCAAAAACACCTTTAAACATAGATTTATTTATAAATTCTTCTGCCTGAGGGAAGCGCGCACCTCCAGAGGTCGTTTGCTGTACATAACTATCAAAATAGTTTTTTAAGACATTCATGGTTTTGTATCCTTTCCGCACCCGCTCAGCAATTGTATCTGCATCTCGAATATGAATATTTGTATCCTCATCATCTGCATTATACAATACCAGATTTTTCCATTCTCCTAAAACCTGCGGATCTGTATCATAACGAATAATCTTATCAATAGCTCCATTGGCTTCCTCTGCGGTATTAGCCGGGATACGTCCAACAGAAATGTCCAGCAGGTCTGAAATATCGGGGTTACCTTCATTATCATCCAGCAAGGCATAAAAATCATCTGTAGCGTAGCTTCCGGTTCCTTTGACAGAATTTAAAGATTGAAAGATGGGCACCTTGTTTGTGTTTGGCAAATCCTCGTATATGTGTTTATAATCATAAGAGCAATCGCCAATAATGGCCAGATACCGAAAATCAGGGTCCCGGTCATAGACCATTTTAACAAAATCCCGAATCGCTGAGATGTCAATATTTCCCGAGCCAAACTCATTATAAATTAAATCAACAGGAACAGCCTCCACCTTTAAATTACTGTAATTGCTTCGGTGCTGCGCCAATTTCTGTGCCGCTACTTCAAATGTTCGGTTATAAATTATAATCATATCTGCCTGATTGATCCCATGCAAATTTTGATTGTCTACTTTGCCAATGGCCTCCGGGGTGTGGTAACTTCCTCCGTCAAAAGCGATAAAGGTTTTTAACTCACCTGTTTCCGCTCCGAATATTTGTTTGTTTCCTGATGTAGTCGTTTGCTGTTCTTTTACCTCTATTGGATTTGAAATATCCCACACTCTTACAGAACCTGTGGTATTTCCCAACTCAAAAGTAGAGGCAGAAAAATTCAGGGTTTCCAAGTCCCGAAAGGTCATTTCATTGCCGGAATAATTCAGATTACAACGCACATTGAGATGGATGGCATCCAGCCAGCCTTCGGCTGCACTATTTGTTTTTTCGTATTCGATATTTACAGTTATATTATTTCCGGGAGGTGTAAAATTATCCAGCACTTCATCAAGCTTGGCATATTCCTGATTCAATCCAATATAACCTTGAGACAAAAAAGTTTGAAAATTTTGATTTCCAATTTGGGTTTTAAAGGTACTCCCTACGGTTTCCGAATGAGCCGCATAACGAATGTATGCTTTAGCAGGTTCGCTTGTATTCACATTTGAAAATGAAAAATCGAAAGATTGTTCCTGATTGATTTTAAAGGATTCCCCATACCAGTCCTTTCCGGAGCCGTGGGTTCGATCTGCTATTTCAAGCAGGTTCACCCGATCCAGCTCATAACTTTTAACAGCATCATAAACTTTTGAAGTATATTCATTGGCAGAGACGGAGCTTTGGTTAGCAATTCGCTTACCATTGCTGTTCCCTATTTTAATAAAATAATGATTTTTATTCGTATATAAATTTCGCTCTGTATATAAAACATCTTTCGAAGGGTGATATTTCACCACATCTGCTCCTTCCGCATAAAACAAAATATAATCCCCACTATCAAAACTACCATCTCCCTGACCAACAACTTCAATGGCATTTTCATACAAGTCATCGATTCGTTCTTCTGTCAGCATTTCGGGGAGCATCCCACCACCATTGCCCAACAGTTGAATTTTTGCCGGATCAATATTATCCAAATCACTAATGCCCAAATCATTTTTAAGGAAGTTATAATCCAGTTTGTGAATACCCGATTTTTCTATTTGTATTTTATAAATGTTTCCATCCTCTAATTTTGAGGATTGGGTAGAAGAACCTCTGGAGAAGGCAGCCGAAGTTGGACGAAAACTTACCTCTAATTCAAAAGAAACTAATTTTTCCAGTTCTCCATTAGTATTTATTCTTATAGGTACAAAAGAAATTTGTCCAAAATGTTTTCTTCTTTCCGCTGTTACTCTTGCTTTAATTTTAAGGGTAGATTCTAAATAATTTTTATCTACAGGATTAAAGCCAACTAATGGTTCATAATTTTCATTTATAATTCTAACCTCAATATTTCCATAACTAGTAACCGGAAATCGGGTGCTGTAAACAGGCAATGAGGGATAATCTGCATGAAAGTAAGCTCCTTCAAAATAAAGACGATCCACGTAATCCTCGGGACCAATAAAAGCCCGGTTGGTTTGTTCCTCCCATTTGAGGTTTTCCCTTATTTGAATGTCATTGGCGGACAAAAAGGAGAAACAGATAAAAGAGCAACAAAAAGTCCAAAAGATTTTATTAATTTTAGGGGTGAAAGATGTAATGGCCCCCTCAATAAAGGTTGATGATTTCATTCGATTACGGTTTTGAATTCTCACTACGTTTACTTTATTATTTTTCTTTAAGATACGGAATCAAAATCAAGGTTCGTTATTGAAAGTATAAATTGTAATTCCTTTGACAAAGTTCGATCAAAAAAATTGTAAAAAATAAAATTTGTTATCAAAACGTTAAGAAATCGCGCTTAGTGTGATGAACGTCCTTTTTCTTAAAAACTATCAGATTTGAGACAATTTCTAATTTCTTTATTGCTGGTTTGCGGAATTTTTACTTCGGTAATGGCTCAGGATATAGTATTCAGCCAGTTTTACCATGCTCCCCTCCAGCTCAACCCCGGAGCCACAGGTGTTACTTATCAACCCCGACTGACTTTAAATTACAGAAACCAATGGCCCTCCTTTTTGCAGGGGTATGTAACTTATGCCGCTTCTTATGATCAGTATTTTGATCGAATCAGAAGTGGAATAGGCGTTTCTGTTATGGCAGATATTGCCGGAGATGGCATTTACAAAACGAATTATGCAGGTGTAACCTATTCTTATAACGTTCAGTTAGGAGATGAGTTTTTTATAAAAGGAGGATTAGAAGGAGGTGTCTACCAGGCCAACCTCGATTGGAACCGACTTTTGTTTCCCGACCAGATCGATCCCATTGATGGTCCCTTTCCCGATAATACGTCTATAGCTTCCCAGGAACAGCAGCCTGCCAATTTAACCCAATATTATCCAAGTGTAGGTGCAGGAATTTTAGGATACAATAAACATTTCCACGGTGGGTTTGCCATAAAACACGTCAATGCTCCAGATGAAAGTCAATTGGAATTTGCCGGGAGATTACCCGCTACCCTGCCACTTCGGTTTACTTTTCATGGTGGTGGAGAAATCCCATTGGATCAAAGCAATATTAAAAGCCTCAATACGTTTATATCACCAAACTTCCTGTTTACCCATCAAGGAGAATTCAATCAGTTAACCCTGGGTGCTTATGCCCGGATGAATGTTATCTTTGGAGGTGCCTGGTTCCGCCATACCTTTGGAAACTCGGATGCTGTTATTTTTCTTGCAGGCGTACAAACGGGAATATTCAAGGTTGGATACAGTTATGATTTGACCATTTCTGACCTGAGCGCCTACTCCGGAGGAGCCCACGAAGTTTCTCTTATTTTAAACTTTGATGATAACCCAAAAGCCCGTAAAAAAAGACGGTCACGTATGTATAATGATTGCCCGAAAATGTTTCGGTAATTAACCCCAGACAAGTCCCTTAGTTTCAAAATGAAAATTTAAGGCAGAAGTTTGCCTTGTTTTATTCTTAAAATTATAACTTTACAAATCTCAATAAATCTAGTTTGGATAAAATGCCAAAATTTTATCCCGTTTTATTAAATTTGTAACGAACCTAATTATTTAAACAAGTCTTTATCTCAAATGAAAAAGTTGCTGAATTTATGTGTTGTGCTGGCCTTGAGCTTGCTTATGTTGAGTTCCTG
>JAHDCK010000116.1 GCA_020629915.1 Saprospiraceae bacterium | reverse complement strand
CCTGTTCCTTTTAAAGAACAATTCAATATTCAAGTGAATCTAGAAAAAGCAGAAACCATTCGATATGAGTTGTGGACAATAGCAGGAAAAAAGATTCATGCTAGTTCTGCAAGAGTTGCCGCAGACGGAGGCATCGTTTCCATTCCCACAGCTCAATTAGCAAATGGCTATTATAATTTGATTATTTATAATAAGAATAATATAGTTATATTCAAGAAGCAAGTGGTTAAATTAAGTAGGTAACGCTTAATTGCAGGGAGGCAAATGTGTCTCCCTTTTTTTGTTTTAAAAATATATTGTTTTTAATATAACCGAAGTGCTTGTTGTGCATTTATCAAAACCTCCACTACGTTTCGGATTTAACAAATGAAAGTTCTATTCCAATGACACATAACACATTTGTTGGTCTTTTGCAGGATATTTATGGCACAAAAAAGTCCCATATTTTATAAAAAAATACGGGACTTTGATTTTATTATAACCTGTCAATCCTAACTTTACTAATTCACTTTTTCAAACTTTAAAATCTGTGTCGGAGCATCCGCCGGAAACACCTGCAAAAAATACTGCCCGGAACTCAGCTCAGAAACATCAATTTTATTTTCATTAGAAAAACTTTCTTTTAATTTCATATTTATATCAAAAAGCATGATATGCTCAATCGTCAATCCGTTGGATTCTAATTGTAAAAAATCCTTAGAAGGATTAGGGAAGATTTTAAGGGAAGTAGTGTGTTCTTCTTTTTGTTTATAATGAAAAATAGTATCAGTAAATTCTACATGAGCGAGTTTCATCATCCAAACAAGGCAATCTTCTTCAGATGAACTACAACATCTTTTTGACTTCTCTTTACTCCACATTGGTAGCATTTGATCAATATGAATTTCCTCAGTTTTTTCCAGTAGGAGCTTTGTGTCGTTTTGTAATTTCTCAACTTCCCCTTTTTCCTTTTTCAATACTTCGTATTTGATCCATTCGCCCGCTTTATTTTGCATTTCCACGATAGCATAAACAGGTTGGACATTTTGCACAGCCTGTTCAATCGGGTCAAACTGACCGAATAAAATCACCGGGAGGCAGGATAGAAAAAGTAAAATTTGCTTCATTTTTGAAAGATTCTTACTTCTTAGATGGAATTTGGTTGGCAAAGGTTGCTTTTGGCTTTTCCTAAAAAGAAAATTCCCTGCAAAGGAATCCAAATAAAACCCCTATTTTTGAGGGACTATGCTAAAACTGTACCCGAATAGAATTTTTAAATATGGCATTTTTTGCTTGTGGCTGCTGGCCTTTCAGGTAGTGGAAGGCCAGAAAATATTGTATTCGGAGGGTTATATCGTGCGGTATCAGGGCGATACCATTCATGGCAAATTGCGGTACAGCACGCCCGCTCTACGTTCTGCCAAGGTGATTTTCAAGGCGCACGACAGCGACGAAAGGATAAAATTCCTGCCCTTCCAAATCAAGGGTTACTACGTAGAAGGTCAGTATTACGAAAGCCGGATTTATGATATTCATCCGTCGTTGTCCTACGGTCTGGGCGTTTTCATGCGGCGCATTAATGCCGACAATGGCGATGTTAAATTATACGAATACTGGAATACGGATCGGGAACGCGGGTTTACCCAGATTTTCCTTCATCGCGAGGGCGAACCCCTCCTCGAAATTCATCCTTTCCGCTTTCGCAAACAGGTGGCCGGATTTTTGAGGGACTTTACAGAATTAAGTGAGGAAATTTTAAGTGGTCGTTACAACAAAAGACACTTAAAAAGCATTGTGGATAAGTACAACACCTGGAAAACCAATTATCATTGACCATTGTATTATTGGAATATTGTATTATTGAACTATTGAATTATTAAATATATATGGAGAGTTTAAGCTTTCAGTACCCCCTGTGGTTTGTTGCCTTTTGCCTGTTGCTGGGTTTGATATATGCTGTGATATTATATTATAATGATAAAACCTTTCAGGATCAGCCCAATTGGTTGAAATGGCTGATGGGTTTCTTGAGGTTTGGGCTGGTGAGTTTTTTGAGTATGCTGTTGTTATCGCCGCTGATCAAAAGTTTTACCCAAAAAGTAACGAAGCCAATTATTGTCGTGGCGCAGGACAATTCCGAATCTATGGCGATTGCCCTGAAGAAAGATTCTACCCAATTCAAGGCAGACATTAACACCATGCTAGACGGTTTGAAAGAACAATATGAGTTAAAAACATATTCTTTTGGGAACGATGTAAGGGAAGGTTTGGATTTTGGTTACAAGGATAAGGTGAGTAATATCTCGGAAGTGCTGAATGAAGTGAATGACTTATATGCGGATCAAAATCTGGGCGCGGTCATCCTCGCTACGGATGGAATTTATAACGAAGGGAGCAATCCCATTTACGCCGGAGCCAAACTCAATGCGCCGATTTATACGATTGCAGTGGGAGACACGACCCCACGGAAGGATTTGGTTTTGAAAAAAGTGTACCACAATAAAATCGCTTACCTTGGCGACCGTTTTAGTTTGCAGGTGGATGTCTCTGCACAGAATTGTGTTGGTTCTAATACAACTTTAAATATATTTAAAATAGATGGTGGAGGGCAAAGTAAACTCCAAAGCGTTCCCCTCAATGTCAACAGCAATGACTTTTTTAAAACGCAGGAAATTATCCTTGATGCCAATTCTGCCGGAGTACAGCGTTATCGCCTGACGGTCAATAAAGTGAATGGCGAAGTTTCTACTATAAATAATTCTAAAGATATTTTTATTGAAGTATTGGATGCGAGGCAGAAAATTTTGATCCTCGCCAATTCTCCACACCCGGATGTGGCGGCTTTAAAATCAATTATTGATAATAATAAAAATTATCAACTGTCGGTAGAATACGCAGAGCAGCAAAAGAGTCCGGTCATCGGATATGATTTTGTCATATTACATCAATTACCTAATGCAAAATATCCTATAAATAATATCCTTAAAACGATCAAGGATAGAAAAATTCCACGCTGGTTTATTGTCGGTACGCAATCAACCTTGAGTTCGGTCAATCAGCAACAATCCATTTTAAAAATGAGCGGCAACGGGAATAATACCGATGATGTGCAGGGGACGATAGAGACTCGTTTTAATTTATTTAAAATGGATGAAAAGGTCGGAAATGAATTGCAAAAATTTCCACCGCTGCTGGCGCAATTTGGAGAATACTCGGCTTCGGCGGATGCGCGGGTTTTGTTATATCAAAGAATTGGTAAAGTGAATACGCAGAAACCGCTCCTTGCTTTCGGAGAAGAGCAGGGGAGTAAAGTAGCTGTGCTGGCTGCCGAGGGATTGTGGAAATGGAAAATGGTGGATTACCTCAAGCATCAGAATTACGATATTTTTAATGAGATTTTTGGTAAAACGATTACCTATCTTTCCGTCAAGGAAGACAAGCGAAAGTTTAGAGTCAATCTCGCACAAAATATATTCAAAGAAAATGAATCTATTAATTTTGATGCGGAGTTATATAATGAATCCTACGAATTGATCAACGAGCCAGACGTGAGTTTGACGATTACCAATCCCGATAGAAAAGATTTTACATATACGTTTAATAAAACAGCGAATGCCTATACGCTGGATGCGGGTTTGTTTCCGGTTGGAAGTTATACCTACAAAGCTACGACCAACAGTGCGGGAAAACAACTCACGGCCAATGGGCAATTTAGCGTCCGTCCGATTCAGTTAGAAAAATTTGACCTGACGGCTAATCACGGCATTCTGCACATTCTCGGAGAGAAATATGGCGGACAAGTTTTATATCAAAATAAAATAGGTGATATTGCCGGACTCATCCAAAATAAGCCGGATATCAAACCCACGGTTTACAGCACGCTTCAAACCAAGTCTGTTATTAATTTGAAATGGATATTTTTCGTATTGTTGGCGTTGTTATCTGTAGAGTGGTTTCTCCGACGGTTTTTTGGCGGGTATTAATAGTACAACAAACTTATTTAACTTAAATAAGTTTGTTGTGCCTATCTCAGCAACTCCTTATCCAATTCCCGTTCAAAAGCCTTGTCCAGTGCCTTGATGATCAAGCTGGCATAATCGCCGCGGATGACCTCCCTGTTGATTTTTAATTGAGGATCTTTAATAGCCTCCGGCTCGAAGGTGCGGCGCGTGATGCGCTTGTCAAAAAAGCTGTTGCGGTGGATGAGGGTAGGCGTGGTGATTTTTTCCGGTGAAGAGAGGACGACGTATTGCCCCGTCATCTTATCATCGATTTTCCACTTGTGCAATCCACCTTCGTCCTTGAGATAAAGGTGCGGACATTGCCCGGTGATTTTAAATTCAATGCCCAGGAGCTTGTCTTCTTTTTCTTCCGGCTTGAGCATATCTTTTTCTCCGGGATTGAAATTGCGTCGGAGATATTCCTTTCTGGGCTGCTTGTCCATTTTGGTTTTGGTTTCTCCCGTTGCTTCATGAACTTCTTCTGTTTCTATATCTATTATTTCATTATAATATTTTTCTCTGTACCAAATGCTCTCCGCTGTAAACTGAAATCCCTTTGTTCTAAAAATTTTAATATACAAATAAAGGAGGTTTTCAATAGGTGTTTTTCCTTTTAAGTATAAAGCAAAATAACAGGCTTCGGACTGAGGTTGAATGCGATTAAATAATTCGATTTTTAAATTTAAATATTTGTTTTCCCACAATTCAATGTCCTTGGAAATTTTTGTGAGGTAAGGTCGCTTACCCATGCAGACCAGCATCATCTCCTGTTCGTAATCCTCGATGGTTTTTGTAAGTTGTGCAATCTTTCTTTTTGTATCTATAAAATACGTATATTCTTTAGCTTTCTTTGGTTTCTCCCAAAACTTATTACCTTGCTTGTCTTTTTGTCTTTCTAAAATAGCCAATCGACTTTCCAGCTGGATATAAAACCGTCCATCCTTGAGTTGATTCAAATGACGGCGATGATCCGAAATCTGATCCGCCAGCGTAATTTTATCCAATTCCTCCAGCATCAAATCCAACTTCAGCGGATCGCCTTCTGCCTGAATATTCAATCCTTCTTTATGAGTAGAAACCGTAACAACTATAGAATCATCATATTCGTGCAAGTTTAATGTCTTTGCTAAAGGAACGATCAATTCCTCGTGAATCGTCCTTTGCAGTTGCCGCGCCCCATACTCCGGGCTGTAGCCTTTTTCAGCGAGATATTCTAACACATTTTCATTTATATTAAAATCTATCTTTCGAAATTGAATCCCTTCCCGTTGTTTAAACAATTCAATTTCCCGTTCTACCACAAACAAAACCACGTCCCGCGCCAACGGCTCGAAAGGAATAATTTTATCGATCCGGTTGACCAGTTCCGGGCGGAATTTTTTCTGCACAGCAGAGGTGAAATGCTCTACGATGTACTCCGGATCGGTTTCCGTCGCCCAACCGATTTGCCCGGTGTGAAGCGTTGACGCTCCAATATTTGAAGTCATAATAATTATGGTACTGCAAAAATTCACCAGCTTGCCCCGGCTGTCTGTCAATCGTCCTTCGCCCAAAATTTGCAAAAGCAAATCATTAAATTTCGGATGTGCCTTTTCAATTTCGTCAAATAAAATCACCGCAAATGGCTCACGCCGCACAGCCGAAGTGAGCAAACCATCATCGTAGTAACTCGTCCCGGTCAGGCGCATGACTTCATGCGGATTAGAAAATTCACTCATATCAAAGCGAATCATTTTTTCCCGGCTGCCAAACATAAATTGCGCCAGCACCTTGGCGAGTTCCGTTTTCCCTACGCCTGTCGGCCCGACGAACAGCGAGGAGGCAATGGGTTGCCCGGCTCGGTTGA
The DNA here is from genome assembly GCA_020629915.1 of Saprospiraceae bacterium. Taxonomy (GTDB): domain Bacteria; phylum Bacteroidota; class Bacteroidia; order Chitinophagales; family Saprospiraceae; genus JAHDCK01. Next base: position 6,285 of record JAHDCK010000116.1, on the reverse strand, counting down.
GAGCAGTTTGCACATTGGCCAGCATGTCGATGGTGGCATTCACCGCTCGTTGCTGTCCGAATATATTGCGCTCAAAAAAGTCCCGGATTTCGGATACGGGCTTGGGAATATTTTCATCCACGATGAAGGGCGGCATCCCGGTTTCTTCACAAAAATATGCCAGCACATCTGAGTAACTGATCATCGTTTCTTTTTTCTTTTCTCTTGATTTATTTTTTTTATAAATATTCTTTTTATTTAACAAAATACTTTCCAGGAAGCGAATAGGCTTTCCGGGAAATCCAGAGTAAGGCGTGTATCTTCTGTTGAGTCGAATGATTTCTTTTATAGCTTCTTTTTCTATTTGTGTGCCGGATCGCTGGCTTAATAAGTCCACTTTTTTTATAATAATGTCTTCTAATCCTTTCTTGGGCTCCTGCAAATTGAATCGCTGAAACAGGGGCAAATAATTTGTGCTTTTGACTGCTATTCGGGCGTATTCTTCTTCCGTACATTCGGAAATAATTAATATTTCTCCCCGGCTAATATAAGATCGAATGAAATTGGCCATGCTCACTTCGTTGCCTTCGTATTGTCCGACTTCAAATAATTCTAAAAAATTTCTTATAAATAAAATATCTCCTCTTTTGGATAATTCCCGGCAGAGGAAAGCCAGGTTGTCTTCCCATCCCGTATTGCAGGTGAGTTCCTTGATGAGAGTGGAAGCAGTCGTTTCCCAAATCGTAGCAGCGATGCCTAATTCTTTTTTCCTTCGGGCGAGTTCCCATACGAGGGCGGTTTTTCCCACACCCGATGGGCCAACTAAAAGAATGCTCCTTGAAAATTGTCCTTTGAGAAATTTGGAGAGCGATTCGAGTTCTGCATCGCGCCCAAAGCAAACCGGGTGGAGGACGGTGATCGGTTGGGCGACTTTTGGAAGTAATTCTTCCCGCTTCGATTCCTGCAGTTTTTCCAGTTCAGTCGGCGTGTAAAATTTCAGGCTGATTTGTTTTTCTTTGACCTCGAAGGAATCATACCATATAGTAGAAATAACATCTTGCACGACCTCTAATCTTTTCTTTCTGGCAAATTCGAGTTGGATGGTTTCTTGGACGACTTTTTCCAGTTCGCTTTTTTCCTCATGAAAACTTTCCAAACCAAGTGCAGGGATCAATGCCCGAAAACCGTTTTCCGTCTCCTGGTAGAGATAAATAAATTCCAATTCAAATGCAGGATAGGAAATTTTATCCTTAGCAGCAGGGAAGGAGATAGAAGTCGCTGCTCGTTTATATTCCAGATCATCATATTTGTCCAGAATGTCGCTGTACGTTCCTTTATCTAATATTTTTTTCTGATATTTATTTTTAAATTTTTTAGCGAGACTCGCTTCGTCCTGGCCCAGGTAAAATACTTTTCCATCCAGTACAGGATAAATCCCTTCTCCCTCTGTAGCGAATTTTACTTTTATAGATTTGAATGGAATCTTTATTTCTAGTGCCATGATTTATATAGAATATGTTTTTTTATAATTAAAAATTTTTGTTTAATTATACTCCGGTAATAAATAGTGCTGGTGGTAGTCAAGTCGTGACTGCTAGTCGCGACTTGACGGCGATGAGTATTGAGGTCGCGGCTGGCCGCCACGACCTCAATAATTTTTTTCCAACTTTCAACTCAACCCAAAGTTGTTTAAAAATAAACCGTATTGCCCGGAACTTGCGAATATGGGCAATATAGCCACTTAATTTTTTACCTGACTATTGTTTTAAAATCCTTTTTCAAAATCTCAAAGTCCATTTGTTAAATCCGAGCAGAGCGAGGTTTTGATAAATGGAAACATTTATGCTTTACGAGTTTTGTCATCCTGCGAAAGACCAATTATCCAAACCGCCACTTCTGACGCTTCCGTCAACACAGGTTCGTTCCGGCTTTAACAAATGGACTTTGAACTTTATTCAAACCTAAAATTAGCTAATTTGTTTTAAATATAAAATGACAATCAGATTTCCAGTACATTTGTAGAATACAAGAACAAGACATTTGAATAAAAAAAACATATATCGTCCAGGTGTGCGCAGGCGAAAAGCCTATTGGACGGCCTTTGTCGTTTTCTGTTCCTACTACGGTTTGCATTTGAAAAGTAAAATTTTTGGGCAAAAATACTGGGACAAAAACATCTCGGCTCTTCACCACAAAAATGCCAACCGCGTCAAAAACCGCCTGATGGAATTGCAGGGCTTATTCATCAAATTCGGGCAACTCATTTCCAATCTTTCCAACGCCCTGCCCAATGAATTTCGCGAGCCACTGGAAGAATTACAAGACAGCATCCACCCCAAACCCTACGCCGAAGTCAGGGCTACTTTCGAGGCCGAACTGGGCAAAACCCCGGAGCAGGTGTTTACACATTTTGAGGAAAAAGCACTGGCGGCGGCTTCCATCGGTCAGGTGCATCGGGCGCGCCTTGGTGAGCGGGAAGTCGTCGTAAAAATCCAGCACGCCAATATAGAAGTCATCGCCGAAGCGGATTTAAATATCCTTAAAAATCTGGTAAAAATTCATTCGTATTTTATGGATATGAAGGGCTTGGATGGAATGTATCACCAGGTGCGATTGATGATTGAAGATGAGTTGAACTACCAAAAGGAAGCACAGTCCATGCAGCGCATTACGGAAAATCTCAGGGCAGCACCGGAGCTAAATGTCGTGGTGCCGGAGGTATTTGCGGAATACTGTACCCCCAGAATTTTGGTGTCGGCCTACTGTCCCGGAACGAGCATGTCGCACCTGGAGGAGATTCGAAGTTGGGGTGTTGACCTGGAAGATATTGCTACGCGTCTTATACAACTTTTTTGTAAAATGATTCTCGTTGACGGATTCTACCACGCCGATCCTCATCCCGGAAATCTCCTCGTCAATAGGGAAGGCGAGATCGTATTGCTGGATTTTGGTGCGGTGGCTCCGCTCAGTCCGCAAATGAAAACAGCCATTCCCGAACTCATCGAAGCCGTCGTTCGCTACGATACGGAGGCGATTGTGCAAGCCTTGGATCGGATGGGTTTTATCAGTCCGGGAAACGAAGCGAGGCGTTATGCGGAACACATGATTAATATATTTAAAAAATTCCTGCAAGAAGAAGTCCAGCTCGACGGTTTGAATTTTCAAAACGTCAAACTCAATTCCGGCTTAGGCAGTTTGTTTTCCATTATTCAGCAGGTCGATTTGCGGGACGTATCCAGTACAATTCAGATTCCTAAAGATTATATTTTATTGTATAGAACAATTATTCTTTTACTAGGAAATTCCTTCAACCTCGCCCCGGAGCTGGATACATTGAATGTTCTAAAACCATATATGAAGCAACACGTTATGGGAGCAGACGGAGGCATCACTCAACTCATCGTCAATACCCTCAAAACGCAACTTACCACCGCTGTCTCTCTACCCAATGAACTCTCCCGCCTCCTGCGCACGGCCAATCGGGGCGAACTGGAATACGAAGTCCGGGGTCTGGAAAAAGGCATTCGGATGTTGTATAATTTGGGTCAGCAATTTTTATATGCGTTTTTGTTGATTGTATTGGTGCTGGGGTTTGATTACTTTAGTGTAGAAAAATATTCGTTTGAATTTTATGTGATGTGTGGGGTAGGGGTGTTTTTTGTGTGGCGGTTTTTGCGGGCAATGCTTAGAGGGGAAAAATAATTTAAATCCAGGAGCGTCATTTTTTTAAGTATTCTCAATAGCCCAATTCTTCAAACTTTCAAATTCAGATGTGTTTAGTTTTATGCCGGACATTCTGTAAAAACTTTTCTCCTGAAGATCATAAAACTCAATTGTCCCATCCTGGAAATTCATTTTATAGAGAGAATCTTTATATAACTGGAAAATGAATTTTTCATCTTCGTAAACCTTAATAACATCTTCTTCTATTTTAAAAGTGTAATTGGAATATAGGTTTTGTTTTACTGAAGTTAAAGCCCAAAAAATCATTAAGATTGGATTGATCCAGGCAAGTGAATCTGTTTTTGTCAGCTCTTCATTTCCCGGTATAAACGAGTGGAAGAATTCCCCGGAATAAATGACAATAACCATAATGAAAATAAAACCACCCCAGAGTATCCAATCCCATTTGGAAAATATCCATTTTTTTAAAACACAAAATTCTAAATTTGATTTTTGATGAGATTTTCTTGTTTTGTATAAAACTATCAATAATATTGTTTGAAAAAGTATAATAAAAAGAACAATCCAATTATATGGGAAAGGGGATACATCGCAAAATAGTATTACGCCTATGAGCGCAATTAATGCTAAGTCATTTATAAATATCAGATATTTTATATTTAAATAATTTGTTAAAATATACATTATTTATTTGCTCCCTATAGAAAAAAAATTATTATATTTTAGAAATCCTACGATGATAAACAATATTGGAATTAATATGGATAATATTTCATAAGTATAATTATATCCAAAGCATCCTCTAATGACAGCGTAGGCTTCAAATATTTTAAGTGCTATACCAAGAATGCCTATTATTATAAGAATTTTCCCTATAAATTTATTGTTCATGGGAATGTTTTGTTTTTTGGTTGAGGCTTCTTTTATTCCTTAGAAGTAAATGGAGTCCCACAATTAGGGCAAGTGCAACTTTTTTCTTTTTTAGGTTGAATTTTTTCTACAAAAGCAGAACTGATAATACCAGTTGGTAATGCGACAAATCCAATCCCAATCAAAGCAATAATAGCACTTAGTAATTTTCCTAAACCAGTAACAGGATAAACATCTCCGTAGCCAACTGTTGTTAAAGTTGCAACAGACCACCAAAAAGAATGGCCTATGCTTGCAAATTTTTCTGGTTGTGCATCACTTTCAACATAATACATTAAAGTCGAAGAAATAACAAGGAGAATAAAAGCCACAAAAATAGTTGTGATTAAATCAGTTTTAGTTTCTTTCAAAACCTCCGAAATTGTTTTCAAAGATTTTGAAAACCTGCCTAACTTAAAAATTCTAAGAAGTCTGAGCAATCTTAAAATTCTTATTACTCTTAAATCAATGGTAAATAGCATTGGCAGATAAAAAGGGAGAATTGCAAAAAGATCAATTAGTCCTAAAGGTGAAAAAAAGAAGTTTATTCGGCTATTCTTTTTCTCTTTATCTAAATCTGCTACCCATAATCTAAGGATATATTCTATGGTGAAAATTAAAACAGAAAAAATCTCAATCCACTGGAATAGAGTTCCAAACTGTTCCCTCAATTCTTGATAGGACTCTAGAATCAATGCAATTACATTGATAATTATTAGTATGTAAATAAATTTTATTACAAATTTATTTTCATAAAGATGATAATATATTTTTTGTTTCAATTCTTGTAGATTTTATGCTATTTAGGTTTAACCCTCTCCACCCCAAAAATACAAAAAAACCTCCCATAAAAAAAATATAATTATACCACACCCATAGGGGAAACACTCATTCCAAATGTCTCTATACCAAGCGCGTTTAAATTTTAATAAACCAGAAAAAAGATTTGACCCATGTTAAAGAAACTTATAATAGGAATTTTAATAAATCTGTTCGCATTGCTGAATATGTCTGCACAGAATTTTATCCACAATTACGATAAAGCACAAGCACAAGCCACGGAAGAATCCAAAACTGTTTTATTGTTATTCTCCGGTTCGGACTGGTGCAAGCCTTGTATTAAATTAAAGAAAACCATATTAGCAACAGATGAATTTGTTCGTTTTGCAAATGAGGAATTGGTGCTATTAGAAGCAGATTTTCCATATAAAAGAAAAAACAAACTATCCAAAGAGCAAACCCAACACAACGAACAACTCGCAGAAAAATACAACCAAAACGGAGCCTTTCCAAAAATGGTATTGCTGGACGGCGATGGAAAAGTGCTGGAAGAAATGACCTACGACGAAAGACAATCAACGCAGGATTATATCAGTTATATTAAAAATAACATAACCAAATAACCCATGACTAATGCTGCTGTAAACCCAATCGCAAAAGCCCATCACCACGTACTCAAACTCATGGGCTGCAAATTTGTCCTCACGGCCATCCACCAAAATCCTCAGGTGGCCTGGGATGGTATCCGGGCCGGAGTTGCGGAAATCGAACGCATCGAAAACCTCATTTCTTCCTGGAAATTCGATAGCCAAACGAGTGCGATTAACAACGCTGCCGGGAAGGATTTTGTAAGAGTAGATAGAGAATTATTTGATATTATAAAAAGAAGCATTAAAGTTTCTAAGTTGGCTAACGGAGCTTTCGACATCAGCG